>JBDSEJ010000093.1:0-4720 GCA_039920105.1 Candidatus Nitrotoga sp.
GCCATCGCGTTGCGAAATCCGCATCACCTGGCGGTAATTCGATTACGCAATGCATGTGTTCGGGCAAGACTACCCATCCATGAATGATAAAGGGGTGACGCCGCCGCACGGTTTTCACCGCTGCGCGCAACAGGTCGATATGGCGAGTCAGTAGATTGTTATCCCGCCGTTGCAATAGATTGACGGTGAAGAAATAAGTGCCGCCTGGTTGCCAGGCGCGACGGTAATCAGGCATGGCAGCAGTATCCTTGAGGAAATCATTCGGCGCAATGCGCTTCGCTTATTGACGCCCTACGTAATTGCGGCTACCGTCTCGAACAACTCATCACCCAGTTCATGCTTTCAATATAGTGAGCCGCCAACCAGTTTGAGCATGGTGAAATGACTCGGCTCGATCCTGTTTTGAAGCGGGTATTCGGCATTGCCCGCATGGCCAACTTCAAAGCCGTCATGCGCCTATTCAACCGAGATTATCCATTCCGCATCTAGCCTTTCGATTCCGGCACTAATAAATTGGGGCTTCACCTGCTTTCGCGCGAATGAAAAAAGGAAGGATAGATTAATGTATCCAGATTAATGGTTACAATTAGATAATCCTGTGCAACTTCTGTGGTAAAAAAATATTGATCTCTAATCTGACTCCCACCGACCTTCGCTTCACTATCGATCCCGATTCACTGGGATTTTCTAATACTTCAGAATTGCTGCCGTATTCACTGCCCTGGATCGGGCAGGAACGCGCGGAAATGGCCACCCACTTTGGTCTTGGAATGGATCAGCCCGATTACAACCCGTTTGTGCTGGGTGAGGTCGGCAGTGGCCGTTCTTCGCTGCTCAGGCAAGCAATGCAGGCAGCCGCCGCAAATAAGCCGGTTCCACCCGACTTATGTTATCTACACAATTTCGATACACCGGAAAAACCGCAGGCTTTGTATTTGCCCGCCGGGCAAGGACGCTTGCTGCGTCAACTCATGGCGCAGATGACAAAATCCCTGCTGACGGAAATCCCGCAATGCTTGGCAGGGCAGGATTTTAAGTCCGAAAGCGAGCGCATTGAAAAAACTTACAAGGAAGAGGAAAGCAAGAGCTACGCCGAACTGGAGGCCTTTGCCGAAGCCCGCAAGTTCGCTATTCAGCGTGAGGCAGGACGCATGGTTTTCACTTTGCTGGGTCAAAAAAATCACGCACTTACCGAGGATGAAGTACTTGTCTTGCCGAAAGAACACCGGGTTGAGATAGAACAGGCCGAGCAGGAACTGCGCGCGGAGATTACCAGCTATTTCGAGAAAACCGGGCCGCTGGAGCGAGTCATGAACGATGCCTTGGCAGCATTGCGGCGCCAAACGGTGAAACCGTTGTTGAATTATAAATTACAGGGAATCAGAGACGGATTAAAAAATGAGGAAAAAGATTACGTCAAGCTCAATGGATATCTGGATCAGGTCATGCAGAACGTACTTGAGAATCTGGAACAGTTCAAGGTTTCCGATACCGATGAGGAAACTCGGCAAGAGGCATTAAGCAAAATATTGTCCTGTTACCAGGTCAATCTGGTCGTGGACAATAATAGCCTGAGTGGTGCGCCGGTAATCGTCGACGATAACCCTTTATTCCGCTTACTGTTCGGCAGCATTGAATATCAGACTGATAACGGTGCGCTGGCGACAGATTTTACCCGCATCCGCGCTGGTACCCTGCACAAAGCGCACGGTGGATTCCTCATGCTGCATCTTCGCGACCTGCTGACCGACGATATAGTGTGGGAGACACTGCGGCGCTTGTTGCGTAGCGGCAAGCTTCAAATTGAAGAACCGGGCACAGCTCACACACCGATTGCTGCCGCTACGCTCGAACCAGAGGCTGTAAATGTTGATGTTAAGATTATTCTGATCGGCTCGCGTGAACAGTATTATCAATTGCAGGAGGAAGATCCGGATTTCGCACGCCGCTTTAGGGTTAAAGTAGATTTTGCAGAAAGCTTTTTATCCAGCGCTGAAACCCGACGCGCTTCGTCAATTTTTATCGCCCACGCTTGCCAGGAGAGGGGATTGCCTCACTTTTCCGCCGCCGCCGTAGCGCGTCTGCTGGAGGACTCCCACCGCGAAACGGAAGACCAGTCCCGCCAAAGTGCGATTTTCTCCCACTCCGAGGCGCTGGTAATGGAAAGTGCCGCGCTCTGCCGCGCTCGTGCCGATCTTATGGTCGAGGCAGCGGATGTAGAGACTGCACTTCGTGCCCGCATCTTGCGTCACAATTACCCCGATCAGCGCTTGCAAGAATCCATTGCAGAGGGTAACGTGTTGATCACAGTGCATGGTGAGAAAGTGGGCCAACTCAACGGCCTTTCCCAGATAGATCTGGGAGATTTCCGTTTTGGCTTTCCGTTGCGAATCACGGCGCGCACTTTTGCCGGTGAAGACGGTTTGCTCAATATTGGTCGCGAGGTGGAAATGTCCGGGCCGATTCACGATAAGGGCGTGTTCATTTTGCAGAACTACCTGTCCGCCTTATTTGCCCATATTGCACCGCTCGCGCTTAACGCATCAATTGTCTTTGAACAGGATTATTACGGCGTGGAGGGTGACTCTGCTTCCTGTGCCGAACTTTATGTATTACTTTCATCCTTGTCTGGCTTGCCTCTCAAGCAGGGCATTGCGGTTACCGGGGCGGTCAATCAGCACGGAGATGTATTGCCAGTAGGTGGAATCAACGAAAAAATAGAAGGCTATTTTAGTGTCTGCGAAACAGCAGGACTGGACGGCAGCCAAGGTGTGCTGATCCCACACCGTAATCGTCGACATCTGATGCTGGAACACAAGGTCATTGAGGCTGTCGCCAAAGGTTTATTTCATATTTACACTATAGAGCATACAAACGAAGGCATAGAGCTGCTCACCGGTCTCCCGGTCGGTATCGCGAACGGGACGGGTAATTATCCTTCTAACAGCGTGCTGGGCCACGCCCAGAAAACCTTGTTGGCTTATCGCCGAGCTTGCCAGATGCAGGAACATCCGAAGGAAGGTCGCAAACCTGGGCGCTGATAACGGGAGCAGACTTCAATGGCACCCATACAGTGCGTCATTAATATTTTATGAATATCCGTGCTGAGCACAAAACGTCTCATATATGCCAAGCCGACTGTCCCTAGGGTAGATTGATTTGGCTTCAATTATCCACTCGCCAGCACTATGGTCTTCACTATCCAGACATGAAGCAAACTCATCAGGAGTTCAAGGCTTTCAGGTTCACTTGCATATAGCCACATCTTGTCGTTTGGAAGTTCACAACCAAGACCCGTCATAATTAATACGGTAAGCTAGACAATGTGAAGTTCTTGTCGATGTAATACGACTTTAGGAGATTGCGATGAATACTGCATTGAAAATTGGCATTGTCGGTACCGGTCACGTCGGCAGCACCACCGCCTACTCGCTAGTGTTACAGGGTGTGGGCAGCGAATTGGTGTTGGTCGATGACAATCGCGCACTGGCCGAAGCACATGTGATGGATATCCTGCACGCGACACCTTTTTCACATCCGGTTCACCTTTACAGTGGTGATTTTTCCGATCTGGCCGGATGTGGACTGGTGATCGTGGCAGCGGGTGTCGGCCAACTGCCGGATGAAACGCGCATGCAGCTGTTACAAAAGAATGCCGCCATCTTTGCGGAAATTGTGCCGAAGATCGTGCGGCACGCGTCTGATGCCATTCTGCTGGTGGCGACCAACCCGCTTGACGTGATGACGCAAATCACACACAGGCTGGCCGGTTTGCCGGCGGGCCAGGTGCTTGGGAGCGGAACCATCCTCGACACCGCACGCTTTCGTGCGCTGCTTGGTGAATCGTGCAAGGTTTCGCCAAGTTCGGTGCATGCTTACGTGCTGGGCGAACATGGCGATTCAGAAGTACTGCTGTGGTCCGGCGCCGAGATAGCGGGCATCCCGCTGGAGCGGTTTGCCGCTACGTGCGGCTGCCCGCTGACGGTCGAGTTTAAAAAACAAGTTGACCAGGATGTACGCCGCGCCGCTTATCGCATCATTGATGGCAAAGGCTCAACGTATTATGGGATCGGAGCCGCGCTTGCACGCTTGAGCCGTTGCATTCTTTATGACGAACGCACAGTGTTTACCGCTTGCTCAGTGGTGCCGGAGATAGAAGGTGTGATTGATGTCGCGCTTTCTCTGCCGCAAGTAATCGGACAATCGGGAATTCAGGCCACGCTCCGGCCACCAATGAATCAGGATGAAAGAAAAGCACTACGTGACAGTGCATTGCTGATCAAAAGCAGTGCTGCCAGCCTGGGATATTGAACGATTTCCTTGGATGCGGTGGCCCGGCAAGCTATCCACAAAACGTTTAATTGCCAGCATAAGATCAATTTTTCGCGGTTTGCACTAGCCCCCAAAAAGCACACACCATGCATAGTCTTAAATGTGTGAAAATAGCGGGTGCAAATCGGGCATTTAAATAAATCCTAATAAAAAAGGCGACAAATTGGTACAACCTAATTTTCAATTCGAAAAACGTCAAAAAGAATTAGCCAAGAAAAAAAAGAAAGAAGAAAAAAAACTGCGCAAATTAGAAGATAAAACCACGCCTTCCTCAGACCAGTCCGATCAAGCTAGCGATGAAAGCTCATCCGACTAAAACAGAACAACCGTTTTCGGCAAGTCTACGGCTGGTTTGCCGGTAAAGCGTGGGTGTAATGCCTGATACCTA
>JBDSEJ010000094.1:0-3367 GCA_039920105.1 Candidatus Nitrotoga sp.
CCACTACCTTGCCAAACACACAATAGCCATACCCTTGCTTATCAGGGGCAGTGTAATTTAGGGAATCACTATCCTTCAAGTTAATAAAAAATTGAGATGTAGCGGAGTGAGGAGCGGATGAGCGCGCCATGGCGATAGTATATTTGTCGTTTTTCAGGCCGTTTGCAGCCTCATTTTTTATTGGTGCATTGGGGGATTTTAGTGCCATTTTTGCTATGCTGCTCATCGAGACTGTTCCATATGAGTAGTTATAGCCGCCGCCCTGAATCACGAATCCATCGATTACGCGATGGAATATGGTCTTGTAGTAGAAACCACTGTTCACATACTCGAGAAAATTTTTAACAGTGGCGGGCGCTTTTTCAGCATCAAGTTCGAGAGTGATTATTCCATAATTAGTGTGTAGTTTAACCATGGTAAACGCTCCATTTATTGTTTAAATTTGGGAAGAATGCCAACTGGCACGATGCAGCATCGCACACAACTGAGCAACATAAAGGGTGATCTATTTGGAGTTTCATCATGCTTTTCCTTATATGCTTATGATCCATATCGATATAACGTTTCATTTTCCGGTATGTAGAGCATATGGAGTAAATACGGACAAAATATAGGAGCCAAGGTCAGTGACTGAGAGGCTCCAGCAGTAAAGCAGACGGACATGTTAAATTATTTTGCGGCACGCTCTTCTTGGATTAACCATTTACCATTTGATTTTACCAGAAGCATAACTTTGTCAAAGGATGTCTTTAGGTAATCGGAGCGATAGGCTTGGTGAAAAGTAACAGTGGCATGATTCTCACTCGGGAAACTTACCTTTTCATTTCTGACATTGATCTCGATATATTTGGGTGAGTTGATACGTAGTTTGCTTTCAGTTTCCCACTGGTCACGGCTTTCGCCGTTTGGGGTCTTGAAATTTGCAGCATATAAATCTAAATATTTTCTGGTATTTTGGGACGACCATACCTCAACCCAGTCATGCAATGACTTTAACACCTCCGCACTTTCTTTGGCAGCCAGGCCTTTAATCATAGAGGGATCGGTGGATGAAGGAGTTTCAGGCACAACGGTGGCCAATTTGGACGCTACAGGTGCTGTCCCGGGAGCAGCTTCTTGCGGCTTGACCACATTAATAGCAGTGGTACTGGCTTTATCGTTTGGTAACAGGTCATTAATCAGAGCAAGTTTAGTCTTTGCAGTAGCACTGTTCCGGTTCAGCTGTATCGCGCGCTCATAAGCTTGGCTTGCCATTTTGGCGTAAATATCGCCCAAATTTTCCTGTGCGGTAGGATAGTTCGGATGGTTACGAATCGCCATTTCCAGTGCGACTTTAGCCTTGTCGTATTGGCCTTGCCCAGCGTATAGGACGGCAAGGTTGTTATACGGCTCAGGCAGCTCAGGGTAATCCTCAGTCAGCGATAAAAATATGCTGATAGCGTCATTGGTTTTGTGCTGTGCGGTGAGAATTAGCCCTTTCAGGAAGCGTGCCTTTGCATCCTTAGGCTTGTTGGTGAGATAAGTGTCGACCCGCTTCATTGCTTGCGTATTCTGATTCTGCTTGAACAGGTTATTGATATCCTGGATTTCATCCGCGCCCGCGATGAGGCTGAAGCAACATAACAGCATGCCCCCGTATAGCGCTGCGCGTAGGCCAAAACGGTTGAAATTGTCCATTATGTGGTTATTTAAATATGAATGATTTGGTTGCTTGGGCGTATAAATCAATAATTACGCCACGTCTTTACCGGAATTCCCCTATCAATCAATCCTGCGTGATCATTACACGAAAATCAGTATGAAGCATTCAGAATAAATGGGGCACCCAAGGGAACCGGATTCTATCAAATTTGCCCATTTTTTTCACAGCTTATCGTACGTCACCCGTGCTTCATCTGTTTGAGCGAGGAGATTTTCGGGTAAAATCGCTGCTCTTGTCTTGAAAGAACCGTCGAATAATGAGCAGCCATACACCAGCCCCTGTCCCCCATTTTATCCGCAATATTATTGAGGCCGATTTGGCGAGCAGCAAGCATTCAGACATTGTCACACGCTTTCCACCGGAGCCGAATGGATATTTGCATGTTGGCCATGCCAAGTCTATCTGCCTGAACTTTGGTTTGGCACTCGACTATCAGGGTCACTGCAATCTGCGCTTTGATGACACTAATCCGGGAAAGGAAAGCGAGGAATATGCACGCGCTATTCAGGAGGATATTCAATGGTTAGGCTTTCAATGGCAGGGCGAGGTGCGATGGGCCTCTGATTACTTCGAACAGCTTTACGGCTTTGCAGTCGAGTTGATCAAGCAGGGCAAAGCTTACGTGGATGATCTCAGTGCTGAGGAAATGCGCGAGTACCGTGGCACGCTTACTCATCCAGGTAAACCCAGCCCATACCGCGAGCGCTCTATAGCTGAAAACCTTGATCTGTTTCAGCGCATGCGAGCAGGTGAGTTTGTCGATGGTGCCAAGGTACTACGCGCTAAGATCGACATGGCATCTGGCAATATCAACTTGCGTGACCCTGCGATTTACCGCATTCGCCGTGTTCATCACATTCGCACGGGTGATGCTTGGTGCATCTACCCGATGTATGACTACACTCACTGTATTTCTGATGCGCTGGAAAGCATTACTCATTCGTTATGTACGCTGGAGTTTGAAGACCACCGTCCCTTGTATGATTGGGTGCTGGATCAATTGGCTGTACCATCTCATCCTCGGCAAATTGAATTTTCTCGCCTGGAGTTACGCTACACCATAACCAGTAAACGCAAGCTTTTGCAACTTGTCAACGAGCAGCATGTGTCCGGCTGGGATGATCCACGTATGCCAACCATTATCGGTATGCGCAGGCGCGGATATACGCCGGATGGCATCCGCGAATTTACGCACAGGATTGGTATTTCCAAGTGCGAAAACGTGGTTGACATGGCTGTGCTGGAGGCCTGCATCCGCGAGGACTTAGAGGCACGTGCAGCGCGTGTAATGGCAGTTGTTAAGCCTCTGAAGGTCATCATCAGCAATTTTGTGGCGGGCGAGACTCAATCTCGCGAAGCTGGCTTTCATCCGGAACACCCAGAATTCGGTAGCCGCATGGTGCCGTTTAGCAAAGAGATTTGGATTGAGGCTGACGACTTTACCGAGAACCCGCCCGCTGGCTGGCAGCGTTTGACACCCGGTGGTGAAGTACGCTTGCGCTACAGTTATGTGATGCGCTGTAATGAAGTTGTAAAGGATGTTTCCGGTAACGTAATCGAACTTCGCTGCTCTATTGATCAAGATACGCTGGGTAAGAATCCGGCAGGGCGCAAGGTGAAGGGCGTGATCCACTGGCTGTCCGCTAAACATGCACTGCCCGTTGA
>JBDSEJ010000095.1:0-3464 GCA_039920105.1 Candidatus Nitrotoga sp.
CCGCCCCAGCGCCGTCTGCAAAACCAAATCGTCGCGCAGGCTGTCATGGTCGTTCAGGTCTTCATAGCCCTGGCACAAACCAAACACACGCTGGCGCAACAGTTGTTCCGTGTGGTGCTTCACCAGCAGCGGGCTACGCGGATCAGGCAATACCCCGGCGACCGCCTTCAGCAATCCCAATCGCTGTTCGACTTCACGAAGCAACAGCAATCCCCCATCCGAACTGATGGCGCCACCATCAAAACGAACATCAACTTCACGTCGTCCAAACTTGGAAAACAGCATTTCTTTCGCGGTACAATTTGGCATCGGCGGAACCCCCTGCGTAATCTGATTCGACACCAGTATTAACGCGGGACTAACCGGTTTCGCCGACCTTGATTTGAGGGGTTGCGTGAAATATTCGGACTAGTAGTTCCATCAGACATTAGTGTGCCGCTTTGCGATGCGGCGGCTCGTCTGTCGTCGTCTCGGTCGACGGGGGTGGTCCGGTGTGCAGGACTGGATCGGCAGCCGCCGTAACATTGGCTTCACCGGCCGGCTGCGCCAGCGCGGTGACCGCGGCCCGTGAGCTTCGAGTTCGACGCCAGCACCCCGATGTAGCGATGCCGATGGCGGCGCGGCAGCGGGTCGCGCGCAGTACCTCAGCAGACGTTCCAGTCCGTCGCGCTCGTGGGCCTCGATGCGCACCTCGGCATTGACCGAGAATCCGCCGCCATGTTCCCATGCGGCCATGATCCGTGCATCTTCCGGGGACAGTAGCCCGCGCCGCTCGACCGCCCGCAGCAGCCGCCTGCGCACGGCGGCCTGGACTTCTCTGATCGCGAGCGCATTCAGTCCGCTGGCCGGGTGAAAGACCACGCCTCCAACCGCATCGGCATCAAACACACCATCGACGACGATGCAATGATAGTGGAGAGGGGTGTTGAGCAAAGCGCCAAAGCGGTGGATGAAGACCACGGCGCCGAGGCGAGACGCTGCACCGGTGCCCCGCAACCCTGAGTCATGGAAGGAGCCGCCGAACTTGGCAACTATCTGCCGCTTTCCTTCAAGACGCCGAAGGAGCAGGAATACGTGGCATTTCTGTGGGACGCCTACACATCGAACTACGAGAACCAGAAATACCGGTTCGCCTTTCTCGCCTACCACATGCTCACGATGAGCTTCGTCTATTTCAATATCTGGCAGATCAAACAGAACAAGCCCAAAGACTTCGGTAAGGGACTCATCGGTTTCAGCAATCTTGATATTCGTAAGATGGCTCGGTCTGGCTGTTTACCGGATGGATGGTTCAAGGGACAATGAGAGCCTTGCCGCATACGAGTGCTATTTTGTTATGAACAAGAAACGCAACCCCTACGAGATGCTCCGAGTCCATGAGTCTGGCGATGCGCCCTACCAAAAACATTTCGTTCCTGAAGATGTCAGAAAAATATGTGTCGAGTTGGCGCCATCGACCTATCTGGACGTGGGATGTAATCGCGGTACGTGTGTGAACCGTTATGAGTTTGATCAGCACGATAGTCAGGCTGGCTGAGGTTGTACAATGGCAGGGTTTGTCAGCCCTTTCAATCACCGACTATATGAATTTGTCATCCTGTTATGCCCAAAAGAAGGGCGGTCTAACTTTATCTATGCAGCAATGCTCCAGCTTCTGTAGAGAAAAAGTAATATCGATTCTCACAATTTATCTCAATCACTTAACACTCCAAATAAAACATGCCCGATATTTTTCTGCTTAAGGCAATCGCCAAGACGATTATTTTGCCTCCCACAGGGTTGCTGCTGACCATTCTCTTTGGCCTGTTCCTGGTGCAGAAATTTCCGCGAACCGGCAGAGCGATCTCAATTATCGCGACGGTCTACCTGCTCGCAATTTCCACCCCATTTGTTTCGTATCAGCTGATGCATTTTCTCGAGGCATCGCCCCCGCTCGACCTCAATAAAGTGCAGCATGCCCAAGCCATCGTGATCCTCGGCGGCGGTATTCGCAACAATGCGTTGGAGTACGGTGGGGATACCGTGGGGCGGCTAACTCTCGATCGCGTGCGCTATGGCGCGCGGGTTGCAAAAATTACCGGGTTGCCGGTGCTCGTCGCCGGTGGATCGGTACTGAGTGGTGAAGCAGAAGCAAAATTGATGCGGGAAACACTGGAAAACGAGTTCGGCGTAAAAGTTCGCTGGAGTGAAGATAAATCACGAAATACGCATGAGAATGCGGTATTTTCTGCTGCGATGCTGGCAAAAGAGAACATCCGGAATGTCGTGCTCGTCACGCACAGCTTTGACATGCCGCGGGCAAAAGAGGAATTCACTACATCGGGGTTGCAGGTGACTGCGGCCCCGACCGGCATTTTAAATGGCGATCTTCAATGGCCATCGGATTTTTTGCCTGGAATGGGAGGATTGCAAGCAAGTTACTACATTTGCTATGAGATTTTGGCGAAGATCGTCATGCGGATGTCTCACTTTTAATAAATCCATTGCAAGGTATTACGGCAACCCTTAATCAGACCTTCGCCATCCCCCGCCCTTGCCACCACGAGTACAGCACCGGGATCACGATTAGCGACAATAGCGGTGCCGTCAGCATGCCGCCTACTAACGGCGCGGCAATGCGTTTCATGACTTCTGCACCGGCACCTTGGCTGAACATTACCGGCAACAAGCCCACCACGATTACCGAGACGGTCATCATTTTTGGACGGATGCGCAGCAGTGCTCCCTGGATGATGGCATGGTGCAAATCATGGCGGTTATTCAAGCGCCCGGCGCGGCGCAAGTCTTCTATGGCGTTGTCGAGATATAGCAGCATCACTACGCCAAATTCGGCGGCTACGCCAGCCAGCGCAATGAAGCCCACCGCTACTGCTACCGATAAGTTATATCCCAGTGCATATACCAGCCAGAAGCCGCCGATCAGGGAAAATGGCAAGCACAGCAGCACCAGCAGTACTTTGCCAAAATGGCGGAAATGCATGTATAGCAACAAGATCACCAGTATCAGCGTTAGCGGGATGACCCACTGCATGCGTTCTTTGGCGTGTTGCAAGTTTACGTACTGTCCCGACCAGGCAATGGCATAACCGGGCGGCAAAGTTACCGATTTTTCCAGTGTGCGCATGGCTTCGCTCACGTAACCGCCAAGATCGCGCCCGGCGATGTCGATATATACATAGGCGGTCAAACGCGCATTTTCGCTTTTGATTTCAGAAGCCCCCTCATTGAAGTGCAAATGCGCCAATTCGCCCAGCGGCACTTGCTCCCCGGAGGGCAGGGTGATTCGGCTGGCCGCCATTGCCGGCAGGGAATCACGCAGGGCACGTGGATAGCGCAGATTGATCTGAAAGCGTTCACGCCCATCAATCACCGTGCCGATGTTTTGGCCACCGATTGCGCCTTGCACCAGACGCTGCACATCGGCCACGGTAACGCCATAACGTGCGGCCTGAGCCCGGTTAATG
>JBDSEJ010000096.1:0-5246 GCA_039920105.1 Candidatus Nitrotoga sp.
GGACGAGGAAATGCGATAAATTTAAAGAATTGTCGCCAAAGTGGGAAGCGCAGTCTTTTCGGTGCTGAAATTCATGCATCAAATGTTATTGCTCTTCAATTCGGAAATAGTTTTGCAAGAAGCTCATTAATAACCAAATTTAAAAAAACCTGCTTAACATGATCTTACAAAAATCAATAGACGTGATCAAACGTGGTTGCGACGAGCTGTTGTTAGAAACTGAATTAAATCACAAATTGGTACTGGGTCGACCTTTGCGCATTAAGGCCGGATTTGATCCAACCGCGCCGGATTTGCATCTTGGACATACTGTATTGCTCAATAAATTGCGGCAACTACAGGAGCTTGGTCACCATGCGCAATTTTTAATTGGCGATTTTACCGGCATGATAGGCGATCCGACTGGCAAAAATACAACTCGCCCGCCTTTATCGCGTGAACAGGTATTAGAGAATGCGGGAAGTTACCGTGAACAAGTATTCAAGGTGCTGGATCCAGACAAAACTGAAATTGTTTTTAATTCTACCTGGATGGACAAATTTAGCGCGGCTGATTTAATTAAGCTAGCAGCTACCCATACTGTTGCGCGTATGTTGGAACGCGATGATTTCGGCAAACGCTACAAGAACAGCCAGGCCATCGCTATCCATGAATTTATTTATCCACTGATACAGGGTTACGATTCAGTAGCACTCCAAGCTGACATAGAGTTGGGCGGCACCGACCAGAAGTTCAACCTACTCATGGGACGCGAACTGCAGAAACATTACGGTCAACCTCCACAGTGCGTACTTACCATGCCATTATTGTTGGGCTTGGATGGGACAAACAAAATGTCCAAGTCTCTTGGTAATTATATTGGCATCACTGAATCGCCGCAGGAAATGTTTGGCAAGGTAATGTCTGTTTCAGACAAATTGATGTGGAGCTATCTGGAATTGCTGTCATTTGAGCCTATGAGTACCATTTTCAAATGGCGTACAGAGGTAGAGCAGGGACGTAATCCGCGCGACATTAAAGTGTTGTTTGCGCAAGAAATAGTTACACGCTTCCACAACCGAGCCGCAGCCGAGAAGGCATTAACTGAATTCGAAGCGCGTTTTAAACAAGGTGTACTGCCGGAAGACATGCTAGAAGTAACCGTATTCGCTAGTACAGGGATTATCGGCATTGCTCAATTACTCAAGCAGGCCGGGCTGGTAGAAAGCACATCAGAAGCCTTGCGTATGATTACCCAGGGAGCAGTAAAGCTGGATGGCGAACGGGTAATAGATAAAGCGCTTCAACTACAACCGGGCACAGTAGTGGTGGCTCAGGTTGGCAAGCGCAAATTTGGAAGAGTTACTGTAAGCTAGTTCAGATTCAGTTGTTTGAAATTTAAGTATCAGTTTGGCTCGGGCTGCCTACGCTCAATGCAGATGCCCACCATGCGGCTATTTCGTATGGCATTTAATTTGGCGACGCTTACTTTGACCCATGGTACGTTGAAGTCGGTAAGCAGAATCTGGGCAATGTGTTCGGCCAGTGCTTCTAGCAGGTTGAAATGATGGTTGCTTAGCGCGCTTTGGATATGACACACGATTTCGGAGTAATCAAGTGCATGGTTTATATCGTCACTCTGACAAGCACGAGTGTTCGGCAGGGCAATCTCCATATCTAACTGCAGCGTTTGCGGAACACGCTTCTCCCATTCATAGACACCGATGAGCGTTTCGACTTTGAGTTCGCGTAGAAAAATAATATCCATAAAAAGCTGTTTGGGTTTGATTGGTTTAGAGGTGGCTTACTTTGATAAATTTAAGAAAGAATCGCCACTAGCGCATTTTAAGGGATTTCAATATGATGACCTTGGTTTTTGTTGTGTGTGCTTATTTGTTGGGTTCGATTTCTTTCGCGGTGATAATGAGCCGAATGTTTGCATTGCCCGACCCACGCACTTACGGTTCGCATAACCCGGGTGCAACCAATGTGCTGCGTAGCGGAAATAAATGGGCTGCGATATTAACATTATTGGGTGATGCAGCGAAGGGCTGGCTGGCGGTGTGGTTGGCACAACATTTTGAGCCACAGGATGGCAATTTGCTGCTGGTTCCAGCAGTGGCGCTTGCAGTATTTCTGGGTCACCTTTTTCCTGTTTTTCTGCGCTTTAACGGCGGCAAGGGTGTAGCTACTGCTTTGGGTGTGCTGCTAGCGATCAATGTGTGGTTGGGGTTGGCAGTATTGGCGACTTGGATATTGGTTGTGTTGGTTTCCCGCCTGTCTTCACTGGCGGCATTGCTGGCAGCCGTGGGTACACCAATCTATGCTATGGCATTTACTTTGCCGTCTGAATATGTAACGACGTTAGTGGTGATGTCATTACTGTTGATCTGGCGCCACAAGAGAAATATTCAAAGTTTGTTGGCAGGCAAGGAAAGCCGAATTGTCAAGAAGGATGGCAATCATCCGGAATAAAGTTGTTGCAAGTCCCAGCGCGGCTTGACGTTAAAACGGTAATCACTTTTAACTTCTTCTTTTTGCAGCCATAGAGCGGCGGCAAAGGCAATCATGGCACCATTGTCGGTGCAAAATTCAAGTTCAGGATAATACACACGAAAGCCACCTTTACTGGCCGCTTCGTTGAGTCGTGCACGAAGATGTTGGTTTGCACTAACTCCGCCGGCGATCACTAATTGATTAAGACCAGCTTGCTTTAATGCAGCCACGGACTTGGTGGTCAGCACGTCCACGATTGCATCTTGTGCTGCATAGGCGATGTCAGCACGGGTTTGTTCATCTAGCGTGTGTTTACGAGTTAGGGTTAGTACAGCGGTCTTCAGTCCGCTGAAGCTGAAATCCAGATTGCCGCTATGTTGCATGGGACGCGGCAAATGAAAATGGCCGGGCCGACCCTGATTGGCCAGCTTGGCAAGTTCGGGGCCGCCTGGATAACAAAGACCAATCAGCTTGGCACTCTTGTCAAAGGCTTCACCAGCGGCATCATCCAATGTTTCCCCTAGCGAAGTATATTCGCCCACACCATCCACTCGCATAATCTGAGTATGCCCGCCGGAAACTAACAGCGAAATGAAAGGAAATTTCAGTGCGGAGTCAGATAACAGAGGGGATAACAAATGCCCTTCCAGATGGTGGATGCCAATGGCCGGAATATTCAGCGAATACGCCAGCGAACAAGCAATACTTGCGCCAACTAATAATGCGCCAGACAAACCGGGGCCTTGTGTATAAGCGATAGCATTCACATCTTGCAGGCGGCATTCGGCTTTATCTGCTACCAAGCGAATCAAGGGGAGCATGCGCTGGATGTGATCGCGTGACGCCAGTTCAGGCACTACGCCGCCGTATTCATTGTGCATGGCCACTTGAGTATGCAGTGCATGAGCCAACAATCCATGCTCGATGTGATACATGGCGACACCGGTTTCATCGCAAGAGCTTTCAATACCCAAGATTAATTTCATAGTGGCAACTGTGTTTATATTGAGGGACATATTGTAGCGTTTTGCAACCATGAGCACTCAATGTGCAGACTTATTAATCAGACCTCAACCCTCATTACCTCAGGCTGAGGTTGATCACTCGCACAACTATGCTGCATTACTCTCTTGCTTTCGTAAAATGTCGCCTACAGCGGCCTCCGTGCTACTGCTGATACATGATAAAGTCAGGTGCAGATATTGCGAAACCAGCTTCTGATTTTTCTTAAGTACAATTATAAAGATGGAGAGTGTAGAAAATTTACTAACTCGTTTAAGGCATTTGTTCTCAATCAAGTCAACCTGAAAGTGAAAATTGCTATTTGCCATAATTGATGAACGGGAAAACGTCGTTTGGCGACAAAGCAGCCAGACGGCTTGAACAAAATATGGGATGGGTTATAAATTTTTAAACACGCTTGCAAATGCTGATAAGTCTGAAATACAAGTAGATGACATTGTCGCTAGTGTCGAAACATTCAAAAAAAACTTGACTGCACAGATCGAAATAGGATGAAGGGAAACAGAGTCCTGGATTAAAATATTAATTGGCAATTATAAAATTTCAGAAGATGATCGGCATCTCATCTAAAGGGCATACAACACATTGTTCAATAACCTGGTTTTGAATTGAAGATGATGGCTTCGCATAAACTATCTCTGTCGGTGCAGTACGCGGACGGGGGGATAAGTCTGCCCACACGGCAGCAGTTCCGCCGGTGGATAAAGGCTGCATTGCAACGCGATGTGCAAATCGTACTGCGCATCGTAGACGAAATTGAAGGACGTGCGCTGAACAAAAAGTTTCGCGGCAAGGATTACGCTACTAACGTACTTACGTTTTCGTACGCAGACAATGATCAGGCGCCTGACACTACCGATTTACTGTATGGCGATATCGTGATCTGCGCGCCGGTGGTGGAACAGGAAGCGCGCGAGCAACAAAAGGATTTACGAGCTCATTACGCTCACCTCGCCATCCATGCAGCCCTGCATTTGCAAGGGTATGACCACGAAAATGAGCTGGATGCCGCCACAATGGAACCTCTGGAAACCAAGTTGCTGGCAAAATTAGGTTACGCTGATCCCTACAAAGCTGTGGAAAGCGAGACTTGAACATCCCGCTTGAAATTACAATCGCTTTTCAATCGGATTTCGTATTTTCTTCCTTACTTAACCAGTGCCCAAATAACCCGCACGAGATGACGACCCAAGGAACGGATCGCTCGCGGCGTTTGTCGATACCTGTTTCCACAATGGAGTACTGGTTAAAAGCCGCGCAGATAGGGAAGTTGGGCGATGTCGGCAAGACACAACGCTCGCTGACCAAGACCAAACGGGAACTGTCGGAAATCAAAATTGAGCGCGACCTGTTAAAAAACGGCGGCGTACTTTGCCAGGGAAGTGCAGTGAAGTACGCGATGATGAAGAAATGTCAGAGGGATTACCCGGTGCCGTTTATATGCCATATCTACGATATTTCGACGACCAGGTACTAAGTTTGGCTTGCGCGTCTGCCATCGAAACAGGCACAGAATGAGGGGCGACTGGAATTGGAAATCCGAACCGCGCACCCGCGAGACCTATTGTCCAGAACGACTCAAGAAGATTTGGCTGAAAACGGCGTCAATATCTGCGTTCACAGCATTAAGCGCATTAGCAGGAAATTGGGGATACGATGCAAACAATAACACAAGTTCAAGTAAATACAGAAATTTGCTCGACCAGTTCGGCATAGTGCCCTCGATATCACGCTGGGAGAGCTGCTAC
>JBDSEJ010000097.1:0-2530 GCA_039920105.1 Candidatus Nitrotoga sp.
ACGTACCTGTTTGCGCTGCCGTCGGTAAAATATTTCGATACATTCTGTAATGGCCTGAATTTTACTAGCTCAGACCTGATCTGACAGTTAACTAATATTCAATGTGACTTGGTAAAGTTCCTGCACAAATTTTTTTGTGGAAGCGCTCGCATATACCGTTAGTCTGGGGTGACATCGCCTTGGTTTTAGTATGGTCAATGTCATTGATAGCAAGATAGAGTTGGTAATCAAGTTGCTCTACTTTGTCACAATACTAAGTACCGCGATCCGTTAAAATACGCAGTATAGACAGGTCGCGGCTTGTATAAATTGGCAATACTTTATCGTTCGGCAGGTCAGCTGCGGTAATCGCTGTTTTAGTTGTATACAGCTTGCAATGAACGACCTTGCTGTAGGTATCAATAAATGCTGCTGGTAAATACGACCACGTCTTTTTTGATTGCCTACGTGGAAAGTACCTTGTGAACCCACGTAGCCGGGAAGAGCCGTTTCAATTTAACCGATGGCCACATTATCCTCATGCTTGCGTTCAATTGCGGCAATTTGCGCATCGCTGAGCACAATACCCTCATTTGCAACTTTGGCTTCCAGTGCGCTCCAGCGGCCTTTGAAATTCTCAAACTTGTGCCGCAACCAAATAGAGAGGACGCCACTGACTGAAACCAATTCACCGCGTATATGTAAGTTATGACGGGTGCGGTGCGACCATGCCCAGGAAAGTCTACTGCATAACCGATGACAACTTGTTCTGTGTCGTCGTCAAGCCAGCACCTAATCGGAAACCTAAACAGTGCAAATAGCTGAACAGTTTTCATAGCAAACCCTTTGTAGCCAGCTTTGCGGTGTTGGAACAGGTTCTCTTCACATGGAAAGGATGCTCAACATTGGCACGAATACTGGCCTTTGCGTGCTCAATTTTTTCCATCACTTCGCCTACAGCGTTGCCCAGTGCTTTTATTTGGAGGGCCGCATCGCAACATGCCAATTTACCGGCAGCTCCTGATTCTCTTCACGCTTCTTAACACATTGACAACCTGAATCACCAAACACATTCGTTTCATCGCCATGTGGCAGCGCCTGTGTTTGGGTTGCATCATGCTGCACATTGGTGTCTTGCCGACGAGGGTGTGAACAAGCCCTGACTGCGCATCAACTCCAGTGTTTGCCTTTATGCCGAAATGCCATTAGATTGCCTTTTTCAACTAATGCAACTCGGTATTGACTTTCCCAGTTTTGGCCTTGGTTGAAAGCGGTGCGGCGATTTGTGTGGCATCAACAATTGTGCCCTCACGCAGAAACAATCCATTATCAGCCAGATGGACTTCGATCGCGTTGAAGATGCATTAGGTTAGTTGGTGCACTTCCAGCAGATGCAAAATGTGAGCAGGGTCGTTGCATCCGGTGCCGCATAACAATTCAGGTTAATGTCGACAAAACGGCGATTAGTCTGACTGTCGTAAATGGCATTTTGGGTTGACTCATCTAAATGATCGAAGCAATGCATGCACAACATGCATGCGCAGTATCCGTTCCAATCCGATTAGTGGGGGGCTTGGGTCGCCGACGAGCGGGTAATGCGGGAAGATGACCTTCACAAAAGATGATCAAGGCGTGACCGCTTCTGTTTTGGTCAGGATATGATCTCACGTGTAACACGCTACTTTGCATAATGTTTCAGTGCATAAAACCTCGATTTAGACATATTAATATTTAATAAACAAAGTGATGTGAATATATTGAAATCATTGTATTCAGAGTTAATCGGAGTAAATTAGTGTTTCCCTTACCCCCTTAGTTCAATGCCCATCTGGTCAAGCGCATGGTTCAAGCGATCAAACAAGACCTCGGCAGGCTTGTGCTCTTTGAGAGATTCACGAAAGATTCATGCCGTACCAGCATCGGCGACGATAACTGCCCATTCAATGCCAAAAATCGCATGAATGACAGGTGATCTTTACCTTGGTGTTAGCCACTCTGCGGACAAGCCATGCAGGCGGCATTGCAGGTAAAGTTTTTTTGAAAATCAAGATGCGGTATATGGGCTTGCGTCCAGTATTGCTTTTACGTTCATTTGATTTAATGCGCTCAAGAATGAAGCGCAATCTCCCAGATTTCTGATGGAATAAATCCGTTCCAGTGAATCGTCAGTCTTCCTCATGCTGGTGTAGCGGTTCTAAAGATCAAAGAGGGTGATTTGCTTCAGGATTTTGTTTGGCTCAGGCCATTTAAAGTTCTTGTTAAACTTTAAATTACTGAAACTAAAACGGATTTATTGCTATGTTCATACGTTAAATAATAAGCACGAAATGCTGTGCTGCAATCTTATGAAGTTTATTTATGCGATACACAAACAAAATGCTTGACCATCGATATTTGCTCTGTATAATGCGCCCCTCTCGCTGCTACGGCAGCCCGCTCTTTAAAAGTTTACAGACAACCGACGAGTGTGGGTACATGCGCTGAGGCATTGAAGATTAAGCGAATTTATTCGCAAGATCATCAAAACTCAAGACATAAAAGCAGTGCCTCA
>JBDSEJ010000098.1:0-2924 GCA_039920105.1 Candidatus Nitrotoga sp.
GGCGCTACAAGTGGAACCATTTTGCTAACCAAAACTGCAAACGTAATTCACCTCATCCTGTGCATGAATTTCAAAACTGCTATCAGCTGCCACATTGAACTGCATGCCGGCAGTGTATGTTTTGGCAGCGGTTTCGCATGCAATTTTAACTTGACAGGTACCACTGGTTATTTCCATTAGTTCCGAGGTCTTAACGTTAAAAGTGACCTGACTACCCGGCATTATTACGCCGAGGGTCTTGCGTTTACCATCCGGGAAAAGGACGGAGTGTGACACGCATTTGCCGTCGAAGAATACATTGGCTTTTTTAACGACACTAACGTTATCAAATTGGGGCATGGTTACTCCTGTATGTGGTGTGAAATTATTAGTTTAGTTCGCTTAATGAGTCATCGAACTTTAGAGACGCCCTAAAATATTTCGAGCAGGTAATATTATGATTGCTTCGCCGCAATACGCATTCTAAGAGCGTTCAGCTTGATAAATCCGGCGGCGTCTTTCTGGTCATAGGCACCCTTGTCATCTTCGAAAGTTGCGATATTCGGGTCGAACAGCGAATCGGATTTGGAATCGCGTCCTACTACAATGACATTGCCCTTGTACAGCTTGATGCGCACCCAGCCGTTAACTTTTTGCTGCGTGTGATCTATTAGCGTTTGTAGTGAGAGGCGTTCCGGACTCCACCAATAGCCGTTGTAAATCATGCTGGCGTAGCGTGGCATCAAATCATCTTTCAGGTGCGCAACTTCGCGATCCAGTGTGATGGATTCTATTGCGCGATGTGCCTTGAGCATGATGGTTCCGCCGGGGGTTTCATAGCAGCCTCGTGATTTCATGCCGACATAGCGATTTTCTACCAGATCAAGACGGCCAATACCGTGTTTGCCACCCAGCTTATTAAGCATGGCGAGTATCTCAGCCGGACTCATTTTCGATCCGTTGAGGTTGACAATGTCGCCACGCTCGAATTCAATATCGAGATATTCAGCCGCGTCTGGCGCTTGCTCCGGTGATACTGTCCAACGCCACATGCTTTCTTCTGCCTCGGCGGCGGGATTTTCCAGGTGGCGACCTTCAAAGCTGATGTGCAGCAGGTTTGAATCCATCGAATAAGGTGATCCGCCCTGCTTGTGCTTCATATCTATGGGGATGCCATTCTTTTCAGCGTATGCCATTAGTTTTTCGCGCGAGAGTAAGTCCCACTCGCGCCATGGCGCGATTACCTTGATGTTCGGGTTAAGTGCGTAATAGCCTAGCTCGAAACGCACCTGATCGTTTCCCTTGCCGGTGGCGCCGTGCGACACCGCTTCCGCGCCAGTTTGTCGGGCAATTTCAATTTGGCGCTTGGCGATTAGCGGGCGCGCGATAGATGTGCCGAGCAGATACTCTCCCTCATACACGGTGTTGGCGCGGAACATCGGAAATACAAAGTCGCGTACGAACTCGTCGCGAAGATCGTCGATGAAGATATTCTCCGGCTTGATGCCAAACTGCAACGCTTTTTTTCGTGCGGGTTCGACTTCTTCGCCTTGACCAATATCGGCTGTGAAGGTCACTACTTCGCACTGATAAGTATCCTGTAACCATTTCAGGATTACTGAGGTGTCCAGCCCACCTGAGTAGGCTAGGACAACTTTTTTTATTTCACTCATTTCGTTTTTCTCTGTTGAATAAATCGGCAATTAAAATATGATGCACAAGCACACCCCGTATATCTGCTATTAGGCATTTACATTACCTAATAGCAGATATTCCATTAGTGCCTTTTGTACATGTAATCTGTTCTCTGCCTCATCCCACACCGCGCTTTGCGGGCCGTCAATTACGGCGGCGTCCACTTCTTCGCCGCGATGTGCCGGCAGGCAATGCATGAATAGTGCATCCGGTTTGGCGACGGCCATCATTTCCGTATCCACTATCCAGTCGGCAAATGCTTTGCGACGCGCATCGTTTTCGCGCTCAAAGCCCATGCTGGTCCAGACATCGGTAGTTACCAGGTCGGCATTGCGTGCCGCGTCCATCGGGTCAGCGAATTCTTCATAGTGGTCTTCACCGAATAGTCCGGCACGTTCTGGCTCAACTTCATAGCCAGGTGGGGTGGAAACATGGACGTTGAAGTCGAACACCTCTGCTGCTTGTAACCAAGTATTGCATACATTGTTGGAATCGCCAATCCACGCTACGGTTTTGCCTTGAATAGAGCCGCGCTGTTCGATATAGGTGAAGATGTCAGCCAATATTTGACAGGGATGATATTCATTGGTCAGGCCGTTAATTACCGGCACTCTCGAATTTTTAGCAAAGCGTTCGATGATCTCCTGTTCGAACGTACGGATCATTACCAGGTCACTCATGCGAGAGATAACTTGTGCCGCATCTTCTACAGGCTCACCGCGTCCCAGTTGCGAATCGCGCGTGTTGAGGTAAATGGCATTGCCGCCAAGTTGTTGCATACCGGCCTCAAACGATAGGCGCGTACGCGTGGAGCTTTTTTCAAAGATCATCACTAAAGTACGATCTACTAGCGGATGATAGAGCTGATAATTTTTGAAACGTTGTTTGATGATGTGCGCGCGCGCAAATATGTGTTCGAACTCTGCATGGGTAAAGTCTTTGAATTGTAAGAAATGTTTAATGCTCACGTTATGCGCCTTGCGCCAGGAAATCAGTAATAAGCGGGCATAGCTTGTCCAGCAATTGCAGCGCTTCTGCGGAAGTGAACACCATTGCGGGTAGCAGCCGGATAACGTTGTCAGCGGTGACGTTAATTAATAGTCCTTGCGCTAAGGCTTGCTTTACCAGTTCCCCGCAGGGCCTGTTTAATTCAATGCCGATAATCAGCCCCTGCCCCCGAATTTCCACCACGCCAGCCACTGTGGCTAGATGTGTGCGTAAGCTCTGTTGTAGGAATTCGCCCACCATGG
>JBDSEJ010000099.1:0-5226 GCA_039920105.1 Candidatus Nitrotoga sp.
TTGGGTTGCTAGTATGAAACATGAGCGTTGCCTTTCTTTAAGTTTGATGACGGATTCGACACCCATATCAAACTCGGTAACGCTCACTTTGACAAGTGCATTGTCAGATCAGATTGAGACTAGTTCAAATTAGGACTTTTTAAGCAGATTCGATCACGATTTTATAAACTGTGCAAGCTCAGGCCTGATCTGAAAATTTCCGAATTTCTCAGGTGTATGTCAGATTAAATTTGGTTTGAATTTTTTCCACACCAAACCGGATTTCCACTGAGTAAAGCTCCCAACGGGGTTCTGTCATTACAAACCTAAACCTGAATCCTTTCATTATTGTAATGATCCATTCGTTTGTATATTTGTGTAATGTTTCCAAATCTGAGAACGTATTCATAGGATTGTAAGCCAGCATGGCAAAGTCCAGTATATCTTCTGTGGCGCAGAAATATTCATATTGAATCTGTCTAACCTTGAATCGATATTTAACTTCTTGTTGCGACCTCACAGTCTGCGCGTACACGGGAGCTCTGTCATATTCCATGGACAACTAGCTTAGATTCACTGCCATCGCTGCAGAACGCCAAATTTTGATTGTGTCTGGATGGCCTGAAAATAGTGACAATGTTTTGCTAGGGGCGCGTTCAATAACCCACTGCAACACCATTGAGAGTTTAAGGTGTTGCAGTGGGTTATTGAGCGCGCCGTGTGATGCTATGTACCGATGGTGCGGTAGTGTACAAGTTGATCGCCCAACACGCGGCGATTGATCATCGCGCCAAAAATGTTGCCCCAGGCCAGCGGGTAGTCGGTGGCATCTATCATATTCAGAACGTCAATGCCTATGACAGCCGAATCAAACATTGGATGGTAGGATTTAATTGTGTAGCCACGCATTATCTCGAAAGCTATCATGATTGACACAAAATGATTGACCGCCTCGGACAAGATACTACGCCAACCGATTGTTTAATATTATCTATCTGAAAAAATATAGTTACAACAGACAGTTGCGACATAGCCAAGGGAAACAGGCCCGTATGGGATATTTATCACTTGCTGTTTTCACGCAGCGAGTGATAAATATCAGCTTGCTGCTTAACCCATAAGACTCCGATATTGCCAACTGAAATCAAGTGGAGCAGGCTGTAAATAATTTATGATGAAAAGTTGATTAATACGCTTACAAAGCTGAGCACGCAAATTCCGCAAGAAGTTTAGCGCACGTGCTCTCGATACCAGATTTGATATTCATTTGTTTGATCGGGTTGGAGTATTGCTAAGTGATTCGGTTTATGCTCACAATAGAATGAGGTTGTCTCGATGTATAAGCTCTGGCTCATCAACATAGCCCAATAAGAATTCGATTTCATTACTGGGATGACCAGCAATCTGCCGCGTTTCTGTAGCATTGTAGTTGATCAGGCCACGCGCTACATCTTGGCCCTTCGTATTTATAACGGCGACCACTGTGCCGCGCTCGAATTCCCCACTAACTTTAGTGATGTGGGCCGGTAGCAGGCTATTGCCTTCGTTACGCAGCCCATTTTCTGCACTAGCATCCAGGGTTACTTGACCACTGATTTGCAGGTGGTCCGCCAGGCATTGTTTACGCGCATTCAAAGGTAAAGGCTGCGCTTCCAACAGTGTGCCAATACTGTTGCCACACATCAGGCGTGGTAAAACTTCTATTTCATGGCCAGATGCGATCACCGTGTGCGCGCCGCTAAGTGCAGCAAGTTTCGCGGCGAGTACCTTGGTAAGCATGCCGCCGCTACCGATGTGGCTACCCGCACCACCTGCCATAGCTTCAAGCTTTTCATCACCTGCTTGTGCCAAACTGATTAAGGTAGCATTCGGATCCTTGCGCGGGTCGGCAGTGTAAAGGCCAATCTGATCAGTGAGAATAATGAGAGCATCGGCCTCAATTAGGTTGGTAACCAGTGCACCTAAAGTGTCGTTGTCACCAAACTTGATTTCATCGGTAACCACGGTGTCGTTTTCATTGATGATGGGAATAACACCAAGGGTCAGTAGGGTACACAGTGTAGAGCGGGCATTGTGATAGCGTTCACGATCGGCGAGGTCTGCATTGGTGAGCAATACTTGCGCTGTATGCAGACCGTGTGCACTAAAACAGCTTTCATATACCTGTATCAAGCCCATCTGTCCGACTGCGGCAGCCGCCTGCAATTCATGCACGGCGCTGGGGCGTTGTTTCCAGCCTAGTCGCTGCATGCCTTCGGCAATCGCGCCAGAGGAGACTAGTACTACTTTGTGCCCACTTTTACGTAGCGTGGCAACTTGCTGTGCCCAATTTCGAATTGCAGAGAGATCCAGTCCTTCACCCTGGTTGGTGACTAGGCTACTTCCAACTTTGACAACGATGCGTTTGCACTGGGTCAGAATGGTATTCATGAGGCATTAAAATAGAACGGTGTCGATTTTTTGGGTGCTATCGGTATTAGCCAGCTCTTCTTGCTTAGCAACCTGTTCCAGATGCTCCATGATGGCATAGCTCAGTTCTTTACAGCCTTCGCCATTAATCGCGGAGATGGCAAAATGACGCGTGTAGTCACCCAATTCTCGCAAAAAAGCGGTAATCTTTTCATCTTTATCTTGTAAAAGGTCAAGCTTGTTTAGTACTAGCCAGCGCGGCTTGTTATACAGTGCCTCGTCATATTTTTTTAATTCATTCAGAATTGAATGTGCTTCATGCACCGGATCGACTCCCTCGTACATAGGGGCAATGTCGACCAAGTGCAATAACAAACGGGTACGCATCAAATGGCGTAAAAACTGGTGACCCAGTCCCGCACCTTCTGCAGCACCTTCAATTAGGCCGGGAATGTCGGCGATAACGAAACTTTTTTCGGCCGATACCCGCACCACACCCAAGTTCGGGTGTAGCGTGGTGAAGGGATAATCGGCCACTTTGGGGCGCGCAGCGGAGACCGCGCGAATGAAGGTGGATTTACCTGCATTGGGCATACCCAGCAAACCCACGTCGGCGAGTACTTTTAACTCTAATTGTAGTTCGCGCCGTTCACCTTCTGCACCTGGCGTGCATTGACGTGGGGCGCGGTTGGTGCTGGATTTAAAATGCAGATTGCCTAAGCCGCCTTTGCCACCTTGGGCGAGTAACATTTTTTGTCCTTCGTGATCCAGATCAGCAATCAATTCTCCGGTATTGATATCAGTGATGACAGTGCCGATTGGCATGCGTAGTACTATATCTTCCGCACCTTTACCATAGCAATCTGCGCCGCGCCCAGCTTCACCATTGCGCGCGCGATGATGGCGTGCAAAACGGTAATCCACTAAAGTGTTGATGTTACGGTCTGCGAGCGCATACACGCTGCCACCCCAGCCGCCATCCCCGCCATCGGGGCCGCCCTTGTCAATATATTTTTCTCGCCGAAAACTGGCCGCACCATTGCCGCCGTCGCCTGCAATGACTTCAATTTTTGATTCGTCAATGAATTTCATGATGTCGGTTATCCCTGCAAATAAAAAAGCCCTACCTCGCGATAGGGCTAATTGTTACTTGGCAAGGAGTACTTAAGTTGGAATTACAAAGATGGTCTTGCGTCTTTGTGCACCTTTGACGGCGAACGATACTCTGCCAGCAATCTTCGCAAACAACGTGTGATCCTTGCCCATACCAACGTTGTCTCCAGCGTGGAACCGTGTGCCGCGTTGACGTACGATTATGCTGCCAGCGCTAATTAATTCGCCACCATAGGTTTTTACGCCGAGGCGTTTTGAGTGTGAGTCGCGACCGTTACTGGTACTACCGCCACCTTTTTTTGATGCCATGTTTTTTCTCCTTCAATATTACGCAGAAATGCCGTCGATGCGGATCTCTGTGAAGTTTTGACGATGACCTTGATGTTTTTGATAATGCTTGCGTCGACGCATCTTGAAGATTCTAATCTTCTCGCCACGACCATTTGACACTATGGTTGCCGTGACAGTAGCTCCAGCCAATAATGGCTGGCCAATAGATACTGTATCACCATTGCCAACCATGAGCACCTTGTCCAGCACAATGGCACTACCGACTTCACCAGCAACGGTTTCAATTTTCAGGGTTTCACCTGCGATAACACGATATTGCTTACCACCGGTTTTAATTACTGCGTACATAACAACCTCGCTTGAATGCGGTTTTACAGAGCAGCGCATTATACACAAACGGCGCTATCAGTCAAAATGGTTTTTAATAAATAGCGATTGTCAGTCGCTCTTCATGGCAAAACAGACAGTACATCGCTCAGCGCCCCGTCACACGCAATACGAATCTCTTTGCTGCTTTCCACGCTACAGCTGTGGTCAGGAGGGCGGTCCAGCGCGAATTTGCAGCGGCAAGATTGACAGCCTTGTGCACAGCTATCAGCAAATCGAAATGACGGATCCGCTTGAAAGTTTGCGTAACATATGCAACAAGCAGCCAATGAATACAGTTGCCATTGGTTTAGTTGCCTACGTGAAGCCCCGCGCTGTTGCCATCCATCCCGAGAATGCACACATTGAAAGATCGTCATCCAGTGCGTATAACAATCGAGTTTCCAGTACATATGCCGGACCAACTACGGTTGTTGGATATATCAGCACTCGGTCGTGGCGCATGTTGAGTTCCGTGAGATGATGTCGTGATCCGTAAACAAACCATTGGTCGTAAGGTTAGTGGGGCAAGGCTACGCATGAAATTTACCGGGTTTGCTTTCAGGAATGGTTTCAGTCGGAAATCCCCGATAATCAACTTCCCAGAGCAGAGTGGCGCCCCATGAATACGGGTGTAGCACGGCCCTCAGTAATTAAGTGGCAAAGATTTTCATCGTTTCAGCTTCAATGGTGCCATCGTTAGAATGACTTAAGGATGAAGGCTGAATGTTTAAAGTTGAGTAAAATGAGGAAATTCTGGGGAATTTAAAAATTGGATCGGGTGCACCTTAGTTTGGGTTACGGTAAAACTTTTACTTGTGAGCCTCTTGCAAAACTAACGGTGCGAGTGTGATTTACTGCTGAAGTGGGGTAGAGATGGGCGGCCATTACTGGCAAGATGTGAGTGACGAAACTAACATCGACGCCCGCCATGAATACTAGGCAACGCAAAGGAATAATGCAACGCTGGTTTGTGATACAACACGAACTGATACCCGAGTTAAAAGTTGACTTTGGCGCATTGACGCCGAAGCTGGAGAAGCTGATCCACATTTTGGATTGGATCAG
>JBDSEJ010000100.1:0-5029 GCA_039920105.1 Candidatus Nitrotoga sp.
AGTTTTTTCGTGGATTGGGTGTTATTTCACGGACAATTTTTATTTGGCGGGTTTGGTCGTGATAACGGTATATATTTAAGCAATTGATTACATTTTAAAGTCAGTCGAGATAAGGGCGTTTTTTGCCGCCTTCGCCCCTCTGTCACCCGCTCTGGAACTAAGAACTAGTCGAATCGTTACTAGTACTGCAAATTTACCAGGCTGTCATCTTTTGTGGGTTCTAGTAATGTCAGTCCACTGGCTTGCATAAGCTTCAACCTTCCTTGCCCCTACCCCAGTTTTGGTTCAACGCCATTCAACAAAGCAATTTTAGAGTTTCGCTCCAGAAGTAGTTCATTTTGAGGGTTTATCATTACTTCCGCCTTTTGTACGGAATTATGGTGAGCTACGCCAATGATCGCCTTATTGTGAACATTTTGTAGATATGAATAGTTGATTCCTCTGCATCTTTCTGTGGCACCTTAAATTGAGTATTAGGCCAATGTTTTTCATTCAGCCAAAAAATTCTTCGATCTATTTACATTTATTAATCCAAATTTCATGGCAAAGGTGGCGGTAGTGTGAGCATCGAGTGTGGAATGTTTTCTGTTCTCGCAATTCTTTTACAAGCGCACCAAATATTTGCACTTTCTGATAGCGATTGCACCGACATTGTGCAGGTCACGTTTACTTAAAATCATCGTCGTTATATCCAATTGATTTTTTTGAATAAAAACATGGCATCAAATTTGCTTGTAGTTAATCATCTAACGAATAGGATGATTTGATTTTTAATTTGTATGTGTAGCTTGATGCATTTTACATATGCCTACGGATCAGTCGAGAAAAGGGAATGAACATGAAGAAACCACAGGTTTATTTGATAGGTGCTGGGCCGGGCAGTTTGGATCTGCTAACTCTGGGGGCAATACGATCTATCGGACTGGCGGATGCAATTTTGATTGATGACTTAGTAAATCCTGATATTCTGGAATTTGCCAAAGGCAGCGCGCAGATTTTTTACGTGGGAAAACGCGGTGGGTGTGAATCTACGCCACAAAAATTCATCCATACGAAAATAATTTCATTGGCACGTGCAGGCAAGGTAGTAGCGCGCGTTAAAGGCGGTGATCCGTTTATATTCGGGCGCGGCGGTGAAGAACTACAAGTTTTGCAGCAAGCTGGTATTTCGGTATCCGTTATTAGTGGCATTACCTCCGGCATGGCGGTTACGGCATCTTTGAATATTCCGCTAACGCATAGAAACTACACGCATGGCGTAACTTTTGTCACGGGCCATGGGCAAGGAACAGAGGGGCCTAATTGGAAGGCGTTGGTGGAGACAGGTACTACTCTGGTTATTTACATGGGCATGTCCAACCTAGGGCACATCGTGCAGCAACTGATGGCGAATGGATTATCGGCAGATATACCGGCTGCCGCAATTCAGAACGGTACGCTGCCTAATCAGCAGCAGGTAGTGGCTACGCTGGGACAACTTGAATCCTTGGTGGTTGCCGAAAAAATGGCTAGCCCCGCTATTGTGGTTATTGGCGAAGTTGTGCGATTTGCCGAAATCGCGGAACAAGTTTCGCAGCGATTGGCCGCGTAACAATAACGAATCAGGAGCGATATCATGAAAAAAATGAAGCTGGTTATGGTGGGTAACGGAATGGCGGGAGTACGGACGCTGGAAGAGTTATTGAAACTGGCTCCAGATTTGTATGACATTACCGTATTTGGTGCTGAACCCTACCCAAATTACAACCGCATTATGTTGTCACCGGTATTGGCGGGCGAACAAGGCATCGAGGACATTATCCTGAACGACATTGACTGGTATAAGAAACACAACATTACCTTGCACCTGAACAAGAAGGTCGTGCGTATCGCCCGAAAAAATAAGGTAGTGGTGGCTGAGGATGGCACAGAAGCCGAATACGACAGACTGTTAATGGCGACCGGTTCTAGTTCCTTCATCCTGCCGATTCCCGGCAAAGATTTGGCTGGCGTGATTGGCTACCGCGACATCAAGGATACCAACGCGATGATAGCCGCATCCGAGAAATATAAACATGCGGTGGTTATTGGCGGCGGCCTGCTCGGGCTGGAAGCCGCCAATGGTTTGGCATTAAGAGGGATGGATGTCACCGTGGTGCATATCATGCCAGGGCTGATGGAACGCCAACTAGATGATAGCTCTGCAAAAATGTTGCAATCCACTTTGGAAGCCAAGGGTCTGAAATTCATGTTGGAACAGCAGACTCAAGAGTTGGTGGGCGATGGAGATGGTCGCGTCAAATCGATTCGCTTTAAGGATGGCAGTGAGATTTCTGCCGATTTGGTGGTTATGGCGGTTGGCATTCGTCCGAATGTAGCGCTGGCAGAGTCAGCCGGGGTTTACTGTAATCGCGGCATTGTAGTGAGCGATACCATGCAAACCTATGATCCCAGTATCTATGCAGTAGGTGAGTGCGTTTCACATCGCGGAATTGCTTACGGTTTGGTCGCACCGCTATTCGACATGGCCAAGGTCTGCGCCAATCATCTGGCACGCATGGGGATCGCTTACTACCAGGGGTCGGTTACCTCCACCAAACTTAAAGTCACCGGAGTAGATTTGTTTTCTGCCGGGAATTTTACTGGCGGCAAAGAAATGAATGAAATCGTAATGCACGATGTCACCTTCGGGAGATACAAAAAGTTGGTACTTAACAACGATACGTTAATCGGCGCAGTGATGTATGGCGATACCAAGGATAGCTCATGGTATTTCCAGATGATACGTGATGGTAAAAATATCGCCGAAATCCGTGATCAATTAATATTCGGCCAATCCCATCTAGGCAATGCCGGCTCTCAAGGACAAAACCTTGCGGCCACCATGACTAACGCAATGGAAGTCTGCGGCTGCAATGGAATATGCAAAGGGACTATTGTCAAGGCAATCAAGGAACAAGGGCTATTCACGCTGGAAGATGTTCGCAAGCACACTAAGGCTTCTGCTTCCTGTGGTTCATGCACCGGTCTGGTCGAACAAATTCTGGCCTCCACCGTCGGCGGCGCTTATGCACCACAGGCTACGACTGTTAAGCCTTTATGTGACTGCACTGCTCACAGTCATGAAGAAGTGCGTAAAGCAATCCGCGAGGAGAAGTTGATTTCTATCCCCCAAGCCATGACATACCTTAACTGGAACACTACAAACGGATGTGCCAAGTGCAGGCCGGCGTTGAACTATTACCTGCTATGCGCTTGGCCGCATGAGGTAAAAGATGATCCACAATCACGTTACATCAATGAGCGTGCCAACGCCAACATACAAAAGGACGGCACATTTTCGGTGGTACCACGCATGTACGGGGGCATCACCACGCCACAGCAACTGCGGCGCATCGCTGATGTAGCAGAAAAATACAATATCCCGACGGTTAAGGTAACAGGGGGGCAACGCATCGATTTACTCGGCGTGCAAAAAACAGACTTACCGAAGGTGTGGGCGGATCTGGACATGCCATCAGGCTACGCCTATGGCAAAGCTTTGCGCACGGTTAAAACCTGCGTGGGCAGTGAGTGGTGCCGTTTCGGCGTACAAGATTCTACGCAGATGGGTATCGACATCGAGCGCGCTTTTGACCACATGTGGATGCCTCACAAATTTAAGGTTGCCGTATCCGGCTGTCCGCGTAATTGTGCTGAATCCGGCATTAAAGATGTAGGCATAATCGGTGTGGAATCAGGTTGGGAAATCTATGTGGCGGGTAACGGCGGCATAAAGACCGTGGTCGCGCAATTCCTTGTGAAGGTAAAGACTCAAGATGAAGTGATGGAGTACACCGGCGCATTCGCCCAACTTTATCGCGAAGAAGCACATTACTTGGACCGCACAGTTCATTACGTCGAGCGGGTTGGTCTGGACCATGTCAAAAAACACGTGATAGAGAATGAAGGTAACCGCAAAGCGCTATACGCAAGATTACTGTATGCGCTACAGGGTGCAACTAATCCATGGGCAAAAGAAAATATCAATGCGCGTGAATTCGAATCACTGACAATTTAAAAAGGGGCAAATCATGAACACTTGGCATGAAGTCACAACCTTGGAAGAAATACCGCCTCTGGGCGCACGCGTAGTTACAACAAGACAAGGAGATATCGCACTGTTCCGCACTGCGGAGGGAGAGATCTTCGCATTGCTCGACCGATGCCCTCACAAGGGTGGCCATTTGTCGCAAGGCATTGTCTTCGGCAAGAAAGTAGCCTGCCCGCTGCATGGCTGGAATATTTGCCTTGATGACGGCAATGCAGTGGCACCCGACTTGGGGTGCACGCGCTCTTATCCAGTCAAAGTAGAAAATGATGTTGTGTATATATCGCTTGCCTAAAACTACAGAATTACCTGAAGGTTAATTTCATAACGTTAAAGGTGATGAAAATGGATTACGTGCAACCTATCAAGTTAATAGAACAGCTTGTTGTTGTCGGCGAAAAAAAAGCCTCTCTCAGTGTTAAAGACATGCTGCTTCGGGGCTTTCTATCCGGGGTGCTGCTGGGTTTTGCGACCGCACTTGCGTTCAGAGTATCGGATGGATTTATGGGTGGGGCGGCTGCATTGGTGATGGGAGTCATTTTTCCAGTCGGTTTCGTGATGATTGTATTACTCGGATTGGAATTGGTCACAGGCAGTTTTGCGCTATTACCAATGAGCGTCGCTGATGGAAAAACAAGTGGTAAGGAAATGTTGCGAAACTGGTGCTGGGTTTTTCTAGGGAATTTGTTGGGTAGCCTGTTTTTTGGTGTGTTGCTGGCGTTGGCACTGACTGGAACTTCGCCTGCGCCGAGTGGTAGGTTGGCAGAAAAAATTATTGCGGTTGCGCAGGCTAAAACTCTTGCTTACCAGCATGCAGGTTCAATTGGCTGGCTCGCCGCCTTCATCAATGGCATCCTCTGTAACTGGATGGTGACTTTAGGCGTAGTGTTGGGTTTGATCTCCACCTCGACTATTGGAAAAATAATTGCTCCCTGGCTGCCAATCATGACATTTTTTGCA
>JBDSEJ010000101.1:0-2479 GCA_039920105.1 Candidatus Nitrotoga sp.
AACGGAAGGTCGTCTCGTTGCAGAACGTCCATGGTTATGATCGACATTTAGGCTTATTCGCGCATACTTCATGTAGCGTCTATACTACCCCTAGTGGTGTTGGGAGACAACCGGATAGGCAAGGTTCGAAGTTAAACTAAAAGAGCGGCTGGATGCAAATTTGAAGCACGTCATTGGTTCAAAGTGCCCGCACGCGCCAAGGCTTAGCTGAAACCCGCGGCAACCGAGCAGATGCAAATTCTGGAGCAATCACCCAAACGTATTAAAAAAATTTAAGACTGTCGTGCGAAAATTATGCCGCATGAAAACTTCAAATTCAACTGGCTGGATCAATAATGGACAATGTAAGATAAAATTTATTGCTGAGCCGTGAAACTATAAATAAAGTAACGTGCCGAACTTACTAGATTGCAAATCTGTTTATTGGTATTGGTCGTTATAGGTGGTTGTTTCCAAAAAATCTAGCGCCGATCCAAAATTATTATGCAGGTTACAAACGGTTTTTCAGTTAGTAGTTCCTGACAATAATGAAGTCGCTCGTGGTACATTACGCGCCACTCTGAACCTAGCCAGTCTCAGCTGACGAAAAATCTAACGCATTTACGCTGTCCATAAATATTGGCTGTAAAGATTTTAAGATGAATAAAATTTCCACCTCAATCATTTTTTAAAACGGAGAAACCATGAAATCAGTTTATATTTCAACCCTACTAATCGTAGCCATGGCTGCATTCGCTGACGTATACGCGGCTGACTCCACACTGAGTGTAGTCTGTACAGGTGAAGATGTGGGTGCTGATGTGATGATTAATGGCAAATTCAAGGGCGAATGTCCTGTGGACGTGCTGGTAGCAGAAGGCAAGGTAAAGTTGAAAGTGCAAAAGAAAGTTGATGATTCCAGTGCGCGTGTATTCGAGCAGGAAATTCGCATGGGCGAGAACGTGATCAAAACGATCGATGTGTTATTGGGTGCGCCGCAAAATAGTGCCGAAAGCAAGAATCAAGAGTCATCGCAGTTTAGCTTGGAGAACGCTGATGCGAAGGAGGGAGCATTGGTAAGTGTTGCATGTAAAATTGACGATATGGGCGCTGAAGTGTTCGTCGACGATAAGCTCAAGGGCATATGTCCACTGGATGTACAGGTGCCTGAGGGCACATTGAAGTTGCGGGTTCAAATGAAAGTCGATGAGTTCAACGATCGCGTATTCGAGCAAAAAATCCGTGTGGGAGGCGGTGCGATCAAAAAAGTAGAGGTCCAATTGGGTGCAGCGCAACTTAATGCTGCAGGTAAACGACGCGAACCTCAGCAGGCTGAAGTTATGAAGGGAATTTTCAAAGATTGTCCAAGCTGTCCAGAAATGGTTGTCATTCCTGCAGGAAGTTTTGACATGGGTTCGCCAGATAATGAGGCCGGGCACGGCGATGATGAAGCTCCCGTCCATCGAGTCACTCTACCGTCCTTTGCCTTAAGCAAAACTGAAGTTACACGAGGTCAGTATGCAACATTTGTGAGCGAGACTAAACATGACGCAGGAACATGTTGGGCGGTCAACGAAGAAGGTATGGTTGAAGAACGTGTTGGTCGCAATTCAGGTGATTTTGCCTTTCGTAAAAACCTTGATGGCGACAATGAGTTTGACAGTAGTCCGGTGACCTGTGTTGATTGGTTTGATGCTAAAGCTTACGTTAAATGGTTATCAGAGAAAACCGGAAAGAACTACCGTCTGCCGTCAGAAGCCGAATGGGAATATGCCGCCCGTGCCGGTACGACAACTTCCCGCTATTGGGGTAATGATGTCGGGCGCAATAATGCTAACTGCAGTGATTGTGCTACAAAGTGGGATGGATCTGCCTCCCCTTGGATTGGGGCGCTATCTGCGCCGGTAGGCAGTTTCCAGCCCAATGCTTTTGGCTTGTACGACATGCTTGGCAATTTATGGGAATGGACGGAAGATACGTACCATACTAATTATAAAGGTGCGCCAAAGGATGGAAGTGCTTGGGCGCAAATAACGTCTGGTCATGATAGGTCTGTTGGACGAGTTATTCGCGGCGGATCTTGGAAAGACCATTCGCTGTTTATGCGGGCAGCGTACCGATTGGGAATTGATGAGATAAAACGTTTTGAACGTAGGGTTGGAATTCGTGCCGCCAGAACGCTTCCATAAATAATTTTTCAACTTAGTATTGTAAATCAGTTGGCTTAGCCATTGATTTTAATTAAAATATTTATAATTACGTGCCTCGCAGTCGGGATGCTGACAATTAAAATCGTCAGCATTCCGACTGTGTTAACCAATTAGTTTTAAGTTGGTAGCGGATAAGAAATATATTTTTTAGCCTGGAGAGTGCAAGCGCATTGCTAAGTAATGAAGGGTGATTGTCAGATTGGAATAGTGAGAGCAATTGGTGTTTTCTGAAATCTGATTCGGCCGTATTTTTTCTTTCCCATATAATGAATTATTGTATTTATTATGGC
>JBDSEJ010000102.1:0-5142 GCA_039920105.1 Candidatus Nitrotoga sp.
GATGGCATGGATTTCACTTTCTCGTGATCCATGTCTTTCATATTTCCCATGGAGTGGTCTGCATGACCTCCCCCAGTTACTTGCTCGTTGAGAGCACGCCATGAAGCAATCTCCTCTTCGGCATAAGGTTTGTAACTAGAAAAAGAAGATTGATAAGGCACACTCACTGGAGCTGAGGTGGTTAGGTGGGGAGTAGGGGAATTATCAATTTGAGCCCCAAAAACATTGAATGCAGTTAATAAACTTAGCGATAAAACCATATTAGGTAAATTCATCCTAATCCCTTAAATGTGAGTTTAATTTCTGGTTTCGAACATTTTTTAACTGAAAGATGTAAATAATGATTATCTTTGGCAACAATCCAAAGAGAATTCCAAGCACGTTTCACGTGCCATTAAAGTTAACGAGCGCCAGGGCTTTTTGAATAGTTCAAAACCACCATTTAATTATCAGGCTTGATGCCACCGATAGCGCGGACAGTCGTGGCTTTTAACAATTACTGACCGCAGTGGTTATACGTTAAGTTTTGCGTGATTAACATAATAAGTTGCGAACGACGAACAGGTTTGAACAATGGTGAAGCAGCACCGCTCCGAAAGCCAGCTCAGAATGCTGCCACACATTGCTTTGGACCTATTTACGCTTGTCGCCAACCGCGCCCTGAATGGTCTCGGCATACTCCAGATGAGAGGCAAGAGCGGTTTGGAGTTTGGCCAGAAGGGCTTTCAACTCCTCATTTTTCACGACGGGTACCAACTGTGTGTCAACCACATCAATGACCTTTTGATGAATCTTGATCTCTTCATCTATATAGGCTTTGTCGAATTCTTTGCCGCTAAGACTCTTCAGCTTATCGAGACATTTTTGGCCGTCGGCTTTCAGGCTTTTGCTGATGGCATTGTCCTCTGGGGCCACGTCGAGCTTGGCGGCGATGCCCTTAGCCTGTTTGTTGATTGCCATGGATTCCTTGATCAGGCGGCGTTTGAATGCGCGCACATCTTTGTTTGATGCTTTCTTTTCCGCGAGCTCGCCATTTTCAATATGAACCTGATTGGCGGTAACAACAATATGGACGATTTCCGCATCATTGAGTTCGCTCTTTTCATGGTGTCCTGCTATGGTAAGTGCGGGAAACATCAGTGCAGCTGCAAACATTAGTATTTTTTTCATTTTAATCTCCTTATTAGTGGGGTAGATGCGCCGTGTTTTGCGGCGAGATATGCGAAGCGCTTACTTGGCCAAAAAACTGAGCAAATGCGCAAGCTTCTTCATTATGGCAAGGTAGGTGATAGTTTTCTGTTCGCTAGCATACAAAGCCGATACCGAATCGCTACCCTCAAAAAATCGGCTTATTTGACTCAAGAAACCAAATAAAACGAGAAAGCTTATGGGCACGGCTCAAAAAAGAACGGGTGCATCACCAACGTATTAAAACCCGCACCGAGCGCATCCGGACTATTACCGAATATATTGAGATACTTTACAGACGTCAGTGCAAAAAGATTCGATTGTGTTATCAGTCTTACGCTACGTATGACCCTAGTTCTACGAAAAAAAATTGGCAGCATAGATCAATTGGTGTCCACTAATGACAACTGACCTGAAGTAACAGTGCAACTCAAACACCGGCCACGCAAAGTGCTGGGTTTAGATCACCGCATGCCGTATTATCCGAGGTTGCACTTCCAACTTGAATCCGCCGATGAATAGATCAAGTAGTTTATTTATAAGAAGAACTTTTGCAAAATTACTCTCAATCATCTTTTTGGGGGTAGCTCTAGCTATTATTTTTTCATTACTTATCACGATTGTGGAAGGTATATTAATTAGAAAAAATATTGTGGAGGTTTTTTTAAGTAGCATAAATACAGGCATCATAGCTCTAGCTGTCTTTGAATTATCCTTGGTTATTGATAAAGAATATTCTGACCATGCAGAAGTGGATGAGGGGAATGCTGTAGCTAGCTTAAGAAGAACTTTACCTAGGTTTATTGGAACTGTTTGCGTTGCTTTATCTCTAGAGGGGTTAATTATGGTCATTAAATATAGTCAATTGGATTTGGCCGGGAATTTATACTATCCAGTAGCGATCATTACCAGTACGGCATTACTTTTATCATCATTGGGGCTTTTTATTTATTTAACAGATAAAACCGTTAAGAGATAATAATGCGCAGCACTAAACTCGTTATCACTTGCGCGGTGTTCTTGGAGTTGCAGTTTCGAGTGCTGTATACCTACAAAAAGTAAAGGCGTCCCGTAAGAGAGGGAGCTCAGTCCGAAATTCTTACAAAGTGACTTTTTGCTGCTGGTGGCTCGTTAGTCCAACGAACCCAAAACAAAAACGCGCTATTCGCCACCAAAAATCTCACCTGAGTAAGCCCATGTTGGACATTAACCTCACGCACTTGCTCACACTAACCTACCGAGACGAAAGAGCGTCACTTACTTTAACCGCACATTAGACGACTTGAATCGTTTCGTCTGGAAAGTGAAATTCAATTTGCACCGACTGGTTGTTGTATGCAGCAGTTGCCGGAAATTAAGTGCGTGGCGCTTGGCATTGGCATCGAGCAGTTAGTGGCGCTTTTGCCGTTTTCAATTTCCACGGCATCTTCACAATTCTAAACTAAGGTAGGGCGCGCCATAGGCACCGTTAAGGGCTGATCTGTAGTACTTGCTGACTATGATTTAGCTTGAATTCTGCTACCATTAGTCATGCGTTGGGCCACAAGACAGTTCACTTTTTGACCTCCAAAACAACTCAAATTACGCAGCCTAGAGCAAATATCAACATAATTTATTTAAAGGAAGCATCATGCCAAGCAACAACAATAGTAAAGCCATCACACAGGGCGTGCAGCGTTCGCCTAACCGCGCCATGTTGCGCGCTGTAGGTTTTGGAGATGATGATTTCAATAAGCCTATTGTAGGCATCGCCAATGCGTATAGCACTATTACCCCTTGCAATGCGGGATTAGGCACTTTAGCGACACGGGCTGAACAGGCAGCCCACGCCGCTGGTGCAATGCCACAGTTGTTTGGAACTATCACGATTTCTGATGGGATTTCGATGGGTACCGAAGGTATGAAATGCTCGCTGGTAAGCCGCGAGGTGATCGCTGATTCAATCGAGACGGTCTGTCGTGGTCAAAGTATGGACGGCATACTTGCCATAGGAGGCTGCGATAAAAACATGCCGGGTGCCATGATTGCTTTTGCACGTTTAAATATTCCTGCTATTTTTGTTTATGGTGGCACCATCAAACCCGGTCACCTCAATGGGCGTGATTTGACCATAGTCAGCAGTTTCGAGGCAGTATGGCAATTTATCGCGCATCGAATTGATGCAGCAGAACTTCTGGCCGTCGAGCGCAAAGCCTGCCCCGGAGTGGGTTCCTGTGGTGGAATGTTTACAGCTAACACCATGTCATCAACATTTGAAGTTATGGGCATGAGTCTGCCATATTCGTCCACCATGGCGGCAGAAGACGGAGAAAAAGCCGACAGCGCGGCACGATCTGCCGAAGTGCTGGTGCAAGCCATCCAGAAGCAAATTTTACCGTCTCAAATTTTAACCAAGAAAGCTTTTGAGAACGCAATTTCCGTTGTTATGGCGGTAGGTGGCACGACCAATGCGGTCTTGCATTTGCTGGCAATCGCGCATGCGATGGATGTTGACTTAAACATTGATGATTTTGAAACGATCAGAAAACGCGTGCCTGTGTTTGCCGATATGAAACCATCCGGGCGCTACGTGGTAACCGATCTCCACCAAGCCGGCGGTATTCCGCAGATTATGAAGATGCTCTTGGTACATGGCTTGCTGCACGGCGACTGCTTGACTATCACCGGCGAAACGGTCGCGGAGGTACTTAAGGATATTCCCGCAGAACCACGTTCGGATCAAGATGTGATCCGCGCCTGGGATAATCCAATTTACCCACAAGGGCATTTAGCAATTCTTAAAGGCAATCTGGCACCGGAAGGTTCGGTGGCCAAAATCAGCGGTATCAAAAGCTCCAAAATTATCGGCCCCGCACGCGTGTTCAATTCAGAGGAAGCTTGTATGGAAGCGATACTCGCAGAAAAAATCAAACCCGGGGAAGTGCTCGTAATCCGTTACGAAGGTCCGAAGGGAGGGCCCGGAATGCGTGAAATGTTATCTCCCACTGCCGCCTTGGTAGGTGCCGGGATGGGCGAAAATGTCGCGCTTATTACCGACGGCCGCTTTTCAGGTGGCACTTACGGCTTTGTGGTTGGGCATGTGGCACCGGAAGCGGCAATGGGCGGTACCATAGCATTAGTAGAAGAAGGCGACTCTATTACCATTGACGCTGAAGCTCGCTTGATACAACTGAATGTAAGCGACGAAGAACTTGAACGGCGTCGGGCTCTGTGGCAACCGCCGGCACCACACTATAAACGTGGAGTATTGGCAAAATATGCACGACTGGTGTCTAGCGCAAGTTTGGGCGCAGTGACAGATGCATAACGTGGGAATTCTAATCCGACAATTTTCATTCAATAGATGAAAATCTTTTATACACATGATGAGTGGTGCATAAATCGCATCACTCATCATGCTGCGAAGGGTTTTTTACGCAGTACCGCCCACTGTCAGTCCGTCTATTCTTACCGTTGGCTGACCTACACCTACTGGCACGCTCTGGCCTTCCTTACCACAAACACCGACACCGGGATCGAGCGCCATGTCGTTGCCTATCATGGAGACACGGGTTAAAGCCTCAGGGCCATTGCCAATCAGAGTTGCCCCCTTCACCGGATAGGTGATTTTACCGTCTTCTATCATGTATGCCTCAGAGGTTGAAAACACAAATTTGCCGCTGGTTATATCCACTTGCCCCCCGCCAAAGTTGGCGGCATACAGCCCACGCTTGACTGAAGCAATAATTTCCTGCGGGTCTTTGTCGCCATTCGGCATATAGGTGTTGGTCATGCGCGGCATCGGCAAATGCGCAAATGATTCTCGCCGGGCATTACCGGTAATTGGCACACCCATCAGGCGTGCATTCAAAGTGTCCTGCATATAGCCCATGAGAATGCCGTCTTCGATCAAAACTGTGCGTTGAGTAGGGTTGCCTTCATCATCCATTTGCAGAGAACCGCGCCTGTCAGCAA
>JBDSEJ010000103.1:0-2872 GCA_039920105.1 Candidatus Nitrotoga sp.
ATATGCATCAAACTTGATCCGCGTGCTGAATTGTTGTTACAAGGACGACTGCATAACCCCTTCGCTTATCTTGGCCCACATCAGGAAAATGAAAGACATGTAGTACGGGTATTCAACCCTTACGCAAGTGAAATTTGGCTGCAAACCGCTCAGGGAAGCGAAGCACTGGAACGCGTTCATCCAGATGGTTTGTTCGAATGGTATGGTAGTGAAAAACCACGCCATCCCTATTGTTTGCGTATCAGGGAAAACGGGCCAAGACTAAATGAAGGCATGGAGCGCTTGGTTCATGACTGCTATGCCTTTACATCACAAATTTCCAATTTCGATCTGCACCTTTTTAACGAAGGAAAATTACATCAGGCTTATCGCCAATTGGGCTCACATGCCATGCAAATTAACGGCATTCCTGGCGTGCGTTTTGCGGTATGGGCACCAAATGCCGAGCGAATCAGTGTAATAGGCGAATTTAACCAATGGGATGGGCGCATTCATCCGATGGCGGCGCATGGTTCCAGCGGCGTGTGGGAGTTATTTATCCCTGACGTTGAACAAGGCATGCTGTACAAATTTGAGATCCGTAATCACGACGGCATCTTACTGACCAAGACCGACCCATATGCCAACGCATTTGAATTACGGCCTGGCACTGCTGCTCGCGCGGGATCTGCCAGCCATCACACATGGCAGGATGCAGGCTGGATGGAACAGCGCAGCAGCTGGGACTGGCTTCACGCCCCTCTTAATATCTATGAAATTCATGCGGGATCTTGGAAGCGCCACCCGGACGGGCGATTTTACTCCTATCGCGAACTGGCTGAAAATCTTGTTCCCTATCTCAAAAACATGGAGTATACCCACGTCGAACTGATGCCAATTTCTGAGCATCCACTAGACGAATCATGGGGTTACCAAGCAACCGGCTATTTTGCCGCAACCAGTCGCTTCGGATCACCTGATGATTTATGCCACTTTATAGACAGCTGCCATCAAGCCGGCATTGGCGTGCTGCTCGACTGGGTTCCAGCACATTTCCCGCAGGACGCGTTTGCGCTGGCACATTTTGATGGCACCGCGCTCTATGAACACGAAGACCCGCGCCTTGGCTTCCATCAGGACTGGGGTACGCACATTTTTAACTATGGTCGTAACGAAGTAAAAAGTTTTTTGTTGTCGAGTGTGCATTACTGGCTATCACAATTTCATTTCGATGGCCTACGTGTGGATGCAGTGGCTTCAATGTTGTATCTCGATTATTCGCGCAAGGAAGGTGAATGGCTGCCGAACAAATATGGCGGGCGTGAAAATCTCGAGGCCATCGAATTCCTGCGTGAACTTAACATCATGGTACATGACATATTCCCAGGTGCATTGACACTAGCCGAGGAATCGACGTCATGGCCGGGGGTATCGCGCCCGGTATATCTTGGCGGGCTCGGTTTTTCCATGAAGTGGAACATGGGCTGGATGAATGACACACTCAGCTTCATGCAATTAGACCCAGTACACCGCCGCTATCACCTTAATCAGCTTACCTTTGGTCAGCTTTATGCTTATAGCGAAAATTTCATGCTGCCGTTTTCACATGATGAGGTGGTACATGGCAAGGGTTCTTTACTCGACAAGATGCCCGGTGAAAGCTGGCAGCAATTTGCCAACCTGCGGTTATTACTTACTTTTCAAATGACGAGCCCGGGCAAAAAGCTTAATTTTATGGGGAATGAATTTGGCCAAGGACGTGAATGGAGATCGAGCTGGGAGCTAAAATGGTGGCAGCTCAGTCTGGAGCCGCATCAAGGCATACAATGCATAGTGCGCGACTTGAATCAACTTTACCGCAACTTGCCAGCTTTGTATGAACAAGACTTCGAACAAGATGGTTTTTCCTGGATTGATTGCCAGGACGCCGAACGTTCGCTGCTTTCTTTCCTGCGCCGTGGGCGAAATGGTGAGACAGTTGTAGTTATTTTTAATTTCACCCCAGTCCCACGTCATCGTTACCGCATCGGAGTGCCGTTCGGTTGTACTTATCGGGAAATTTTCAACAGCGATTCACATTATTATGGTGGCGGAAATCTCGGCAATTCTAGCGAAATTCATGTTGAACCCCTACCCTGGATGGGGCAACCTTATTCCGTAGAGCTTGAGCTGCCCCCGCTCGCAGGCATTATGCTAACGCCGGCATGAATATAAACTAAAAGTGGCATATGCCCTATAGACCATTATAGTCCTTCATAATTTATAACAAATAAACTCAACATTCCCATCTTAGCGAAAATATGCATAAAAATATTATGCATATGCAAGTATCCGACAGACGAACTTCAGACTGAAATAATAAAATCGTCAATAATATAAATGTTCAATCAATGATAACAAGACAACTATGTCAACTCTAGTCCATTCACCAGCTTGGCAAGCCTTAACGGCTCATCAAACAGAAATAAGCCAGAAGACCATGCGCGAGATGTTTTGCGATGACCCAAAGCGGTTTGATAAATTCTCTCTGCAATTTAATGACCTGCTACTGGATTACTCGAAAAATTTAATTACCGCAGAAACGATAGCACTTTTGTTGAACCTCGCTCGCCAGTCAAAACTGGATGACTGGATTGCGCGCATGTTCAATGGCGACAAAATTAATACTAGCGAACAGCGCGCGGCGTTGCACACTGCACTGCGCGCTCCCAGAGGCACTTCAGTGTATGTAGACGGCAAAGATGTCATACCGGACGTACATCGCGTGTTGGATCATATTCGCACTTTCTCCGAAGCGGTGCGCAATGGTACTTTGTGTGGTCATACCGGAAAATCGTTTAAGGACGTGGTAAATATCGGCATCGGTGGTTCAGCATTAGGGCCGCTTATGGTC
>JBDSEJ010000104.1:0-2358 GCA_039920105.1 Candidatus Nitrotoga sp.
CACGGTCAATTTGCTTGAAACCTTGGATCCGCCGACGATGGCTATCAGAGGGTGAGCCGGACTTTTTAATGCTTTGCCCAATGCCTCCAGCTCTGCTGCCAATAGTGGGCCGGCGCATGCCACTGGCGTGTATTTCGCCACACCGTGGGTGGAAGCCTGCGCGCGATGCGCGGTACCGAATGCATCCATCGCATAGATGTCGCACAGCTTAGCCATTTTTTTGGACAGCTCGTCGTTATTTTTCCCCTCACCTTTATTGAAGCGAACATTTTCAAATAGCACGACTTCACCATCGGCGATAGTGAAGTCGCCATCCAGCCAATCCTTGACCACCCGCACCTCTTTTCCTAACAAGCTGGACAAATGCTTGGCTACCGGCTTTAGGGAGTTGGCTTCGGAATATACACCTTCATCAGGACGGCCGAGGTGGGACATTAACATTACTTTGGCGCCTGCATTCGCGGCATGCTGTATGGTAGGCATGCTTGCCCGGATGCGGGTATCATCAGTTATGGTGCCGTCATCAGCTTGGGGAACATTAAGGTCTTCGCGGATCAGGACACGTTTGCCCCTGAGATCCAAATCGGTCATTTTAATTACAGACAATTCTTTCTCCAATTAAGCATTCGAGGTGAAGGGTAAAAAAATCAAAAAGGTGAGGTAGCCCCTCACCTTGCGTGTATGTTTATTTAGCAATGACGCGAACCATTTCCAGGACCTTGCTGGAGTAACCCCACTCGTTATCATACCAAGAGACGACCTTAACGAAGGTTCCGTCCAAAGACATTCCAGCTTCAGCGTCGAAAACAGAAGTGCAACTTTCGCCCCTAAAGTCGGTAGAGACCACTTTTTCGCCTGTATACCCAAGTATGCCCTTCATTGAGCCTTCGGACGCAGCCTTCATTGCGGCGCATATATCTTCGTAGGTCGCAGCCTTATCCAGTTCCACAGTGAGGTCAACCACTGACACGTCAGAGGTGGGCACACGGAAAGCCATACCGGTAAGCTTTTTATTCAGTTCGGGAATAACTACGCCAACGGCCTTGGCGGCACCAGTCGAAGACGGAATAATGTTTTCAAGAATGCCGCGGCCACCACGCCAATCCTTGTTGGAAGGGCTATCCACTGTCTTCTGGGTAGCGGTTGCCGCGTGTATTGTGGTCATTAGACCGCGCTTGATGCCCCAAGTGTCATTTAGCACCTTAGCAACAGGGGCGAGGCAATTAGTAGTGCAGGACGCGTTTGAGATGATAGTTTGATTAGCATACGTCTTGTCATTAACGCCGTACACAAACATAGGCGTATCATCTTTTGAAGGCGCGGACATGATGACTTTCTTAGCGCCAGCTGTTATGTGTTTCTCACAGGTTTCCTTAGTGAGAAACAGACCGGTGGATTCGATTACAACATCAGCGCCCACTTCATCCCACTTCAGTTCGGCGGGATCCTTAATGGCAGTCAGGCGTATTTTTTTGCCGTTGACGACCAAAGTGTTGCCTTCAATGGAAACGCTGCCATCAAAGCGGCCATGGACTGAGTCGAAGCTCAGCATGTAGGCTAAGTAGTCTGGTTCAAGCAGGTCATTAATCCCTACTATCTCGATGTCCTTGAAATTTTTCACCGCTGCGCGGAACACCATACGGCCAATTCTACCAAACCCATTGATACCAACTTTGATTGTCATGTTTCTCTCCCGGTTTTATAACTAAAATTGTAACTATTAAGATAAGTGTATTGATGCTGTTTTGAACATGTAATAAATTTAATCAAGCAGTTAGATCTAAAGCGTCGTTAACGGTGCTCCGCCATAAATAACTTGAATACGATAACTTGGATGTATGGGGCAGCGCTATTGCTGCAACGTTATGTGTTATCTGTGGCAGAAGTTAGCAGTAAGTAAACTGCGATGTTTGCATTAGTTACATAAAGTCGACACACTTAATCTGACTTGATATGACAGTACGAAGATCATCGCAGCAAGACCACGTGATGGACATATTTTTGTGTTTCCTATTGTTTCACCAGTGTCGTTGTGCAAGATTTTCTACAAAATCATCCTACTTTGCTCTTGCCATGCGCTGCAATTAACTGTTTGCCCAGTTAAATTCAAGGCTGTAACCATTCACAGGCGTGACCACATTTAATTGTTGATCTATAGTGGTCAGCCAAAATAAACTGTTGCCAATCCGAAAAATTTTAGTAAATTTAAATCTAGCTGTGCACAAAAAATGAAAACTACTAAATATTTTGACCCTCGCCTCTCATGGACAACCCTTCAAACAATGCCTATAAGGGCAGCTGAATAGTTATCTGAATTTATAGTATGCTTTTCACGGCTTTCACCACATTTTCTGTAGT
>JBDSEJ010000105.1:0-1945 GCA_039920105.1 Candidatus Nitrotoga sp.
CCCGCACGCACCAATGCTAAGCTGAGAGCCGCAGCAGACAAGCATATGTAAAAGATGAAGCAACCACCCAAACTTATCTAACAATTATTCCAGGACTCTCGTGTGAAATATGCCGCATAAGAACTTCGAACTTCAATTGGCCGGATCAAAAATAAACAATCTAAAATTAGTTTAGTTTGATACCGCACAGACGAGTTTTTATAACACTTTATTATTCGTTTTTAATCTCGCGTACGAATGTGGTTATTGTTGCGATCAGCACGCACCGATCAATTAGCTGGTTGAGACTTAGAGTAACCCGATGAGAATTCGCCGCAGCATCGTTAGTTGATTGAATATATGAGTGCAGTAGAGTAAAGCTGCTGCCCACAAATTGGCGCTTGATATAAATGTTGGTGTGTAGGCAAATATGCTTAAACTACGGATAAGATTTTAATTAAGTATGGTTCCTAGAACGACTTTTTACCGCTTGAATGCGTACATAGAAATATAGTTTTTAACTGTGGCATAGTAAAAATAAAAATCATCAATCACTTGAATTTCTTGAAAGACATCTTATGCGCCTTACTTTAATTCCCCTCGCTTTGGCTACCGCGTTGTCTATAGGCTGCTCATCCGTAAAGAACCCTGTCTCAGGTTTAACCGAGCGGACAGTAATGAATGAAGAAGCAGAAATCGCAGAAGGCAAAAAAGCACATCAGCAAGTTCTGGAAGAATACAGCGTCTATAAGAACCCAGAGCTTCAAGCTTATGTGAACAATATTGGCCAACGTTTGGCAAAACAATCTCACCGCAGCAATATTGAATGGCATTTCACCGTACTAGACAGCCCGGAAATTAATGCGTTTGCATTGCCTGGAGGTTATGTTTATATCACCCGAGGAATCATGGCATACATGGATAGTGAAGCTGATTTGGCAGGTGTCATTGGACACGAAATTGGCCACGTCACGGCACGACATGCTTCTCAACGCGCCACCCGACAGCAAAAAGCAGGGTTAGGGGTCATGGCCGCCACCGTACTTGGTGCAATACTTGAGAGCCGAGGAGTTGGGGGTGCCGGACAAGCCGTGTCCCGAGTTTCGCAGGACGTAGCCGCCGGCTTTATTTCTTCTTATGGTAGAGAACAGGAACTGCAAGCAGATAAACTTGGGGCAGAATACCTTGCACGCACTGACTATAATCCCAGGAACATGGTTGACGTGATTCAAGTTCTCAAGAATCAAGAGCAGTTTTCAGAAGACTCCGCACGCTCAGAGGGTCGCGAACCTCAACCGAAGGCAGGCTGGCTGTCATCTCACCCAAGTAATGATCAGCGCTTGCGTGAGATTACCCAAATTGCAAATGACTACAAAAGTAATTATAGCGATGATGGCCGCACTCGTTACTTACAAGCCATCAATGGTTTGGCTTTTGGTGAAAGCAGAGAACAAGGCATTACCCGCGGAACAAGTTTCTATCATGAACCTTTGGGTTTCGCTTTGACCGCCCCGGCGGGCTGGAAAATCCAGAATTCGGCAAGCTCCCTCACTTTTGTGAACTCCGAAGGAAATGCAGGTTTGATCGTTAATGTCGTACCGCCCCAGGCCGGTAATACCCACGAGGAAATTATCCGTAATATGTTGAAACCTGATCAAGGTAAAACTGATCGCCTCTCTATAAATGGCCTACCCGCGACACATTTCATCGGCACATATAGGAACCAGCAATCCCAATTGCAGCCTATTGAAGTCACTGTCGTCACCGGCCCGTCGAATAAAAATTATCTTTTAGTCTATGCGTCAAAAGATGCTCAGGCCATGCAGCGGGCTTATAGACAAATGCAAGAAATTGAGTCGTCATTTCATCCCATGACAGAGGCAGACCGTGTTGCCGCTCGCCCGTGGTCGCTAAAGTCTGTCGCCTATCAACATGGCGGCTTTCAACAATTGGCACGACAATCCCC
>JBDSEJ010000106.1:0-4759 GCA_039920105.1 Candidatus Nitrotoga sp.
AAGATCTTTCCATGTGGAGAAGACACACTTTGGCTGCCCCATCCTTTTCAACCTGGTAGGCTGTTTCCGCCTGTACAAAGGTGGAGATTTTATTGAAATATGACAAGGTCCTGGACAATTCTGCTGCTGGCGTTTACACAAAGTACAGAATACACTCCTAAAAAGTACCCGTGATCAAGATGGACAATCTTCGTTTGATCAACTTCGCACTTTGAACTTGAATCTGTAAGTAGGCATACTTAAAATACAGAATAAATAATCAGGCTTTTATGGGCCTCATGTATTTTCGCCACGCCGGTTTTCCTTCTTCATACGTGGCCGGATACGCATCAAAAATTCTAATAGCCACGCTGCCCGGACCGCCGTTGTGTCCGTCTAAGAGGAAGATATGGTTGGAAAGCGCATCTGCATCATCGGCGCCGGCGGATTGGGGCAATCCGTGCTCTCACTCATGGAGATGATGGGGCGCCGGGAGGAGGTGGTGGCCTTCGCTGAGGAAGATGATTTCCTCGTTATCCGAACTCTTGATGGACTGCCTGTAGTTTCACTATCCGTTGCCAAAGACAAAGGCTGGAGCTTCATACTGGCAATTGGTTCATCAGCAGCGCGGGATGGTGTTGCTCGGCGTCTTGGACGCGGAGTAAAGTTCGATAGCTGCATTCACAACTCCGCGGTTATCATGGGCCAGGGCAAACTCGGGGAGGGGGCCATCGTCTTTCCGCTTGCCTACATATCGAGAAATTCCCGCATCGGACGACATACTGTGATCATGCCTGGTGCTGTAATCGGCCATGACGTGATCATCGGCGACGCATTCACTGCGTCCCCCAATGTGAGCATTGGGGGTTATGCTTGCATTGGCAACCGCGTGCTATGCGGACTCTCAGCTTGTTTTCGTGACCGCATCTCAGTGACCGACGATGTGACTGTCGGCATGGGTGCCGTTGTCGTCAGGGACATCAGCCGGCCGGGTATATACACGGGAAACCCCGCTCGTCTCAGCCCCGCAGGAATAAGCGAAGCAAGCCAATGAGTGAGGCCTTGTGTCTGGAACGCAGCACGGCTTTGCCTTTGGCATTAGATAACGGCACTATTCCTGCCTTGGTCTATCGCTACCCGGAGCAAGGGGCCATATTTGTCGATGAACTTTATCTATTTCACGAAGCTAGGCGTGTACTTCGGCCAGGTGGAATCTTCCGTATCCTCGTCTCCAATTCGGTAGCGCAATACCATGCGGACCCCCTGCATCTGGCCAATCTGGTCGGGCTGAGGCCACTTCCGGTCGTTTCGCAGAATGGTGCCGAAGCCTTTGCCTCACTGTCACTGCCCGTGCCCAAGGTCGGTGAGACAGCGCTAGATTTCTGCAAACCGGATCGTCAGGTATCCGGTTCTCCTTTAATTTCGCTGTTGATACCAGCCTATTCGCCGAGGTTCTTTAAGAAGAGTCTGGAAAGTGCCATAGCTCAGACCTACGAAAATATTGAGATCATCATCTGCGATGATTCCTCCGGGCCGGAGATTGAGGAAATTTCCGGCCGCCTTGGCCGAATCCGCCCCCTACGCTATGAACGCAATCCCATTCGCCTGAAAGGGCGCGGCAACTACAAAAAATGTTTCGAGCTGGCCACCGGTGAATTCATCAAGTACCTCAACGATGACGATATTCTGGTGCAAGATTGTGTCGAGCGTTTACTCGATGCCTTCCGACTAGCCCCGGATATTGTCATGGCAACCTCATACCGCGAGCGCATTGACGAAGCGGGCAACCGCCTGCCTGATCAGCCAGCGACCCGCCCGATCGTGGATCAAGATATGTCCATTAATGGCCTTTCTCTCGTCAACGCCATGCTCAAGGCCGGACTTAATGTGGTGGGCGAGCCGAGCACAACCCTGTTCCGTAAGGATGATTTGCTGGATGGCAAGCCGGATTACTTTTGTTTTGACGGTGTGGTCGGCACTGGGGTCATCGACATGAGCATGTGGTCCACCCTTCTGCTCAAAGGGGATGCGGTCTATTTGCGCGATGGATTGAGCCAGTTTCGAATACACCCCGGTCAGCATCAGCTGGCCCCTGAGATCCGCCAAGTCACTGTCCAAGGCATCCGCAATCTCCAGGGTGTCTGGCTGCGATTGTGATTGCACCGACGGTATCGCCGGGGCTTACTCTTGGCCAGGCACTTTCCATGTGGAGAAGACACACTTTGGCTGTCCCATCCTTTCTTACATGGTAGCCTGTTTCCGCCCGTTCAACGGTGGAGGTTTTATTGAAAAGGTGACGGCAGATAGATGTTACGAGAAATGTGGCTAAAAAATGTGCATTAGGACAGTTGTTGGTCGCTTGGTCTTCAATACGGCCGCTAGTCGGTATTTACGCTACCAAGTCGGAAAGCATCTGTAGCAGACTGCGGGTGAGGTCGCAGTTGCATTTGCGGTTTTGATGAATGGAGGGCGAATGAAGATATTCTGCATAGGACGAAACAAAACCGGTACCACTTCGCTTGAAATAGCCTTGAAAAGCCTCGGGTTTAGAATGGGCAACCAGGCACAAGGTGAAATGCTGCTGGATGATTGGGCTAGGAGAGACTTCCGGCGGATCGTGACGCTTTGTAAAACTGCCGATGCGTTTCAGGATGTTCCCTTCTCCATGCCTTGGACATTTCAGGCCCTGGATTTGGCTTTTCCTGGCAGCAGGTTTATTTTAACAGTGAGAGATACACCTGATGATTGGTATCAGTCACTGATCCGATTTCACACAAAAATCGTGGGCAAGTGCCGGATACCGACTGCAGATGATCTTCGGGATTTTAATTATCGCTATAAAGGCTTTCTTTGGCGGTCCGCACAGATTAATTATGGTGTGAACGAGCACACGCTTTATAACAAGGAGCTCTATACCGGACATTATATGTGGCATAATCAAATGGTTATGAATTATTTCGTGTTTCGGCCTCAAGATTTACTGGTTCTGAATCTGAAGGATTCCGAATCGATGCTGAAACTTTGCAATTTTTTGCAGGTTCCTTATACCGGCCAATCAATGCCACACGAAAATAAATCGGGATAGCTTGCTGTTTATCGCGTTTGGCCCCATATTTAGCACGATAATTTGAACTTTAGATCCTGCACAACCCACTGAACAATAAAGAACCTCCTGTCTCGTGAGCAATAGAAATCCAGCCCCAATAATCCCGGTTACGAAATCCTATATCCCGCCCCTGGATGAATATAAGTCTTACCTCGAACAGATTTGGCAAGATGGTTACATCACCAACAACGGTTCCCTATGCCAACGGTTGGCCGACAATGTAGCAAGCTTTCTTTGTGTGCCCAATCTTGAGCTGGTTGCTAATGGCACGCTTGCAATCCAGCTGGCCATCAAGGCGCTCGGATTGCAAGGCGAAATTATTACTACGCCATATAGTTATGTCGCCACTACAAGTTCTATTTTATGGGAGGGTTGTGAGCCGGTTTTCGTGGATATTGAAACCGAAACTTTCTGCATCAACCCCGATTTAATCGAAGCCGCTATTACCGAGAAAACCTCCGCGATTCTGGCTACTCATGTTTATGGTTATCCGTGTGATGTGGCGAAAATTCAGCAACTCGCTGATCGGTATAACCTGAAAGTCGTTTACGATGCGGCTCATGCCTTTGGAGTGAAGTTTTTTGGCGAATCACTTTTGGTTCACGGGGATTGCAGCGTTTTGAGTTTCCATGCCACAAAGTTGTTTCACACGGCCGAGGGGGGCGCATTGGTCTGCAAGGATCCGGAAATACTCAAGCGCATTTTTCTCATGAAAAAGTTTGGCCACATCGGTGAAGAGGACTATCAGGATATTGGCATCAACGCAAAGATGTCCGAGCTGCACGCGGCCATGGGACTATGTGTATTACCCAAGGTGGGCGAAATCATTGCTTCTCGAAAAGACTGCTCAGCCTGGTACGACAAACAACTCGAAGGCTGCTCTTTGCAACGGCCTGTACCACCAGTTGGTATCGAATACAATTATGCCTTCTACCCGGTTATTTTCTCTACTTATGATGTCATGATACGGGTACGCCAAGCGCTATTGGATAATGGCATTGGCCCACGACGTTACTTCTATCCTTCGCTTAATACACTGCCTTATTTAAGACAGGAGCTAAAACGAGCTTGTCCGGTTTCAGAAGGTATTTCTTCGCGTGTTCTATGCCTGCCATTGTTTTTTGGCCTGAAAAAGGAAGAAATCGAATTTATTTGTAACATCGTTAAAAAATCAATGCAGTAAAGCAGAAGGTGAACAAGAGGGTTGTGATTTTCTGAGCGGAGCAATTTGCAAGCTTGGCATTACTTACTGTTCCGAAAAGGCCTTCCAGCTGCTCCACATGAATATTTGCGACAAAACCCCGCAGAGGTCAACAAGCGCAGATGTGCGGGCTATAAAGGCCATTGTCCGGTAGTTTCTATAACGCTTTAAGTTGGTGACAAATGAACAAGGCACTACGATTGCTGCTGGTCTCCGGTGGAAGCTTGGTCGGAGGTAATATTCTTGATGCGCTCGCCGGACGCCGTGACGAGGTGGAGGTGTTCGCGACCAACAGCGCCGCCTCGGGGTGTTTCTTGGAGGATTTCGACGGCCTCTTTCTTACGCCCCAGACGCTACCGGACACACTTGCCTTCGAGGCGCGATTTGTCGAAGTTTTTGATGAGTTGCAGCCGGACCTGGTAATCCCCTGTCGCGATGACGATGTGGTGTTTCTCGCTGAGTTTGGCCGGAAG
>JBDSEJ010000107.1:0-1617 GCA_039920105.1 Candidatus Nitrotoga sp.
CATGTCGGGTTGAACTGCATTGGAAGCACAAGTGCCAACTTGGTGTATTCATCCTGGATTAGCCCAAACCACGCCTGCGCCTCTTCGTATTTACCTTCGCGCGAGTATTGTTCCATCTCTTCGCACAAGCCGGCCATCCTGAGCGCGCCCAGGTTGGCGCTGTTCGACTTGCAGGTGTGAGCTGCTCGACCCATCGCGGTGCAATCACACCGAGCTACGGCGTCCCTTATTACATCGAGGAGCTTGGGAGTATTTTCCAGGTACATAGTGATTACCTTGTTCAAAATATTCGGAGCCCCTGGCCGCTGCAGGGCACGTATCCTGTCCAGTGCTTGAAAATCAAGCAGTCTACGGTCCACGCTTGGAGCATCGGCTACGGATGACGGACCTGTAGTCGGAGCCGGTGGGGGCTCATCTCTGCCCACGGCCAGCCAACGCCGCAACACCGCGTCCAGTTGCTCATGCGTGAATGGTTTGGATAGGTAATCATCCATCCCCGCGGCCAGACATCGTTCGCGGTTACCGACCACGGCATCGGCTGTAAGGGCGATGATCGGAACGCGTCGTGCGCTTGGAGCCGCAGCGGTGGAGGACATGGCAGCCATCGCTTCTTGGCGGCGAATCTCTGCAGTAGCGGCGAAACCGTCCATTTCCGGCATCTGGCAGTCCATAAGGATCAAGTCGAAGGCATCATCGGAAATATGGCTGGAAAATGCCGCCACAGCTTTCCGCCCATCGTCTGCGACCTCTACCTGACTGCACAAGTCCTGCAGCATGGCTATCGCAACTTCCTGATTAATCGGGCTGTCCTCAACCAGAAGCACTTTGGCATTTAAGCCAGAATAGCTACGTTCTGCAAAACTGAAAGCTGCGAACTCCTCTGTTTTTTTGGGCGTGTTCGTAAATTTGATGATGCAATCGAAAAGCTGCGATTGAGACACCGGCTTGTTCAATACGCCAGCAAGGTTTAGCTCGCACGCGACTGCATCGGAGACTTCGTGCCTCATGGAACTCAATAGCACGAGCTTTAGCAAAGCATGCTTTGACGAATTGCGAATGCGCCTGGCAAGCTCCAGGCCGGTCAGCCCGAACATGCTTGAACCCAGTATCGCGAATTCGTATGGTTCGCTTGCGTCCAGCATTGCCAGCACTTCGGTGCCGTTGGCCGCTATATTGACATTGATTCCCCATGCGCCGAGCTGCTGGCACAGGATTTCGCAATTCGTTACATTGTCGTCTACGATCAGTCCACGTGCGCCATACAGGATTAACGGAAACTCCATGGAATGAGAAATCGCTTCCGACGATGGTGAGCATTTTTTCAGTTGTGCAGTAAACCAGAAGGTCGAACCCTTGCCCACTTCACTTGCAAGTCCGATTTCGCCGCCTAACATCTCCGCAAGCTGCTTGGAGATGGTGAGCCCCAATCCTGTGCCGCCATACCTGCGAGTTGTACTGATATCCTCCTGGGAAAAAACTTCGAAAATTCTAGCTTGCGCATCCATTGCGATACCAACCCCGGAGTCGCTAACCTCAAAACGCAACAAGACTTCATCGGTCCGGTTTTCAACGATTTTGACCCGAATCACAATTTCGCCGTTCTCAGTGAATTTGATG
>JBDSEJ010000108.1:0-2981 GCA_039920105.1 Candidatus Nitrotoga sp.
AGGAAAAGGTTTTCCTTGTGACGCATAGCACGCGTTAAGCACTATAAATTTTTCTTTAAAAAGCCTCTAAAATTTTAAATCTCTAAGCAAGATTAAGACATGAGTAAAGTGTTTGAGCGTTGCAGTAGTTGGTATGTAAGTTATAGTTTTTTCGAGTAACGCCGCATTGTGACGAAATGAGGTAAGCAGGCAACCGCAAAGCGGGCGCTTGCAAAATTGAATTTTTAGAGGTTCCCTCAAGTCTTTCAAGTAACACCATACACTTCCGTGGTAACTATCTCCTTAATACCTTTGTCTTGCTGTCCGCCTTCCAGGTGAGGCAATTTTGAAGCAGCCAATAGTAATCTGCCATTCCACAATGGCGGGCGTGTTGATCGAGGTGCGCTATGCTTTTGGTGGTTCGTATCGTCAACAACCCAAGGTCTTGGTATGATCGGGGCTGAACTTTTACGTAAAGAACCCTCATGACTGACATAACCATTTATCACAATCCTGACTGTGGCACTTCGCGCAACACCCTGGCGATAATCCGCAATAGTGGCATTGAACCAAGTGTTATCGAGTATCTGAAAACGCCGCCCAGCCGGGCTGAGCTTGTGGCTTTAATTAGAGCAATGGGAATACCTGTGCGCGATATATTACGGAATAAAAACGCGCTATTTGAAGAAATGGATCTGGATAATCCGAAATGGAACGATGACGAACTGATCGATTTTATGATCGCAAACCCGATTTTGATCAATCGCCCGATCGTCATTACACCCCGGGGAACACGCTTGTGTCGACCTTCTGAATCGGTACTGGACATATTGACGCAAACGCAGCAGGGTGTATCTGAGCCACCAAAAATTTAATGTCAATTATGTCTACCATCCCAGCATGCCCCCAATGTGTCATGGAGAACATGTACCCGGACGGTGACAATTTTTGTTTGTGCCGACTGTGGTCATGAGTGGCCGATGGTGAAGACCTCAGGCGCTGATGACAACATAGAACTAGAGGTGAAGGATGCCAATGGCAACGTGTTGGAAAATGGCGACTCGGTGGTGCTGATCAAGGATCTGAAAGTCAAAGGGTCGTCTATCACACTTTAAATGGGCACAAAGGTTAAGAGTATTCGCCTGGTTGCAGGTAACCATGAGGTGGACTGAAAAATATACTCCGGTAGCTTTATGCTCAAGGCATGTTACCTAAAAAAAATTTAATCCAGATATATCGCCGCTAATTAGTTAGGACTCCTTGACAATAGTCGGGATTTCATGGATACTGGAAACATGGAAAAGAAACACACCTTATCTTGGCAAGACACACCTGCGAAAAGCGAGCGCATTATCAGTGCTATTACGCGGATTGCTTCGGTGTTGCGCAGTGGGGCATGGCAGTTTGCGACGACTGAAGGGATCAACCCGACACAAGTTGATATCTTAGAAGCGCTACGGTCAAGGCAAGAGGGTGTACGTTTAACATGGATAGCCCAACATTTGGGCGTAACGGCCGCCAGCGCGAGTGACTCAATCGCGTCGCTCACAGCTAAAGGGTTAATCGAAAAGGGGCGGGATTCTGAAGATGGTCGCGCTGTGGCATTGAGGCTGACAAAATCTGGACAAGACTTGACTGCAAGAATTTCCAACTCGGTCGGTTTTGCGCACGAAGCCGTTTCAAAACTTCCCCAGTCCACTCAGGAGGAATTGTTTGAATCCCTCCTGGCATTAATTGGCAAGCTGCAGCAGTCGGACCGATTCCCTGAAATTCGCGCCTGTGTTACATGCAAGCACTTTGCTATAAACAGACATCCTGGCTCTGATGCACCACATCACTGTACATTGGTCAATGCGCCGCTTTCTGTCAGCCTATTGCGCCTTGATTGTCCAGAACATGATCAGGCTCAGGCAGCTGTAGCAGTTCAAAACTGGCGGGAGCTGGAAGGTGTTTGAATACCGAACTACTTTTTTTTGACTATTATATTTAGGAGTCCTACATGAAAGATCCGCCTTATCTAATTTAAATAATTACTTAACAAAACTCTTCGAACTTTGCTGTTAACAATAATTAAAGGATTTATTTATGAAAAATCGTATATTCACTCTCGCTGCATCAGTTTGCCTTAGTGCATTAGTTCCAATCTCATACGCACACAGTGGATCTGCGCCCACTTCGCAAACTCAAATCCCCGGTTACACATTCGGTCAGAAAGCGGTTGCGACTGCGCCCTTTACACTTAAGGATTTAGAGTCATTAAAGAAGACACTTCTTTTCACTGAAGAGGATGTAATCTATTTACGTAAAAGCAAAGAAATTCTGGCTGATCAAACAGATGCAGTTCTGGATGTTTGGTATGGATTCGTCGCATCTACGCCGGAACTTGTCGAGTATTTCAAAAACATTAAGACAGGCAAGCCAGATGGTGATTACCTGGCTGCAGTTCGTAAACGATTCAGCCAGTGGATATTAGATACGGCTGATGCAAACTATGATCAAGCCTGGCTCGACTATCAATACGAGATTGGTCTTCGCCACACCAAGATCAAAAAGAATAAAACGGATCACGTTAAAAGCGTGCCTCAAGTTAATTTTCGCTACCTGCCAGCGCTCACTATACCTGTGACGACAACACTCAAGCCCTTCCTTGCGAAGAAAGGTGCAAGCACAACCGATGTCGAAAAAATGCATGCAGCTTGGGTGAAATCTGTTTTATTACAAACCATTCTATGGAGCTATCCGTACGTCCGTGAAGGTCAGTTCTAATTGCCAGATTGCATCTTAAAAACGGCAAGTGCTCCATTTATTGGAGCCTCGCCGAAATTTATCTCAACCGATTTATAAATTAAGGAAAACTTTTCATGTCTCGAGTTCAACTAGTCAACGCCAACGAAGCCACAGAAGATCGCAAAGCTATTTTGAATCAAATCCACGGAGCCTTTGGCGTTGTGCCAAACATGTTCCGCGCCGTGGCCAATTCGCCCGCAGCGCTCAAGAGTATG
>JBDSEJ010000109.1:0-1756 GCA_039920105.1 Candidatus Nitrotoga sp.
GGCCCCAAGTGTCGTGCTCAAAAAATTCCATGCCGTGATCGGAATAGACAACAACAATAGTGTTGCCTGACAAGCCACAATCATCGAGATGGCGCAGCATTTTGCCTACCTCATCGTCAAATTCGGCCACGCAACCATCGTATAAGTCAATGATTTGATCGAGATCAAACTCTTCTTTGGGTGCGCCCTGTCGACGGATGATCTCGAATGGGTCAGTTAGTCGTGCCATGGCGAACTTTGACTCACCGTCATAAGTCGGGTCGGCAAAACGCGTATACCATGGCCATTCCGAGGCAAAAGGAGGATGAGTGGTGGAGTAAAATGCATTGAGGAAAAATGGCTGAGCGCTATCCGCTAGACGCGAAACCAGGCGCCGGGCATACTTTCCCATCGGTTGGGTCAGCGGCACGCCTCCGAGATAATAAATTTCCGGCAGGAATAGTCGTCCCAACCGGTTGTGGGTAAACAGCGAAACAAAAAGGCGTAAATCCTTAGGCCCCTGCCGAATCAGGTATTTCAGGTTCCACTGATCCTCTGGCAGATCGGTGTAATCGAAACCGAAAGAAAATTTGCCCATGTCTCCGCCGCACCAATCTGAGATTGCAGCACTGCGGTAGCCCTGTGCCTTGAGCAAATGGGGCAGTGCATCGACTTTTAGCCGGGTAACATCGTCCGCATTAAAATTGTCGCGAATGCCGTGGGTGTGCGGCCAAGTACCTGTCATCAGCGAAATCAGGCTGGGGGCGGTGCGAGCGCAGGGTACATAGCAATTGGCAAACAGCACTCCCAGTTCGGCCAGTTGATCAATATTGGGTGTGAGGGCGCGCCGATATCCCAGCGTACCCAGACGATCTGCACGCAATGTGTCTGATCCGATCATGATGATATTTGGTGGCGCATCGGCCGCGCGTTCTGGTTTACGGCGGGGTGGACGTGCTTCGGGCAACCAGGCTGCCCAGGTAATTGTGCCTGCGAAGAATAGCGCAGCAGCCCACAACGCAATCAGATCGGCCATCTGGTTCTGCCATACCAATTGCCACGACGCGGCGATCAACAGAAACAAAGCGGCAGAAATACACGCAAACTGTATCAAATAAATGCGCCCCGGCGTAATCCAGCGCCACAGCGAATAAAAGCGACTCAAGTTATAGTGCATAGAGGCGACCAGTAGCCCCGGATTGAAGCGCAGCTTGCGGATGAATTGCAGCATAGCTGCACCCAGGATACCCAGAACTGCTGCGAGTGTTGCAAGACCACTGGACCATTCACTGCCCAGATTTACATTCAACATGTAATATAGCAATTCCCCCGCACTGCCAGTAAATAGCATGATAAAAAATGCCCAGGAGGACAGACGGGCGAGTGCGAACAGGGTGTAGTGCCGATAATAAACGAGCACTTCTTTTTGAATGCGTGGCCCGGTTTGAGAAAAGTTTATTAGCGATTTTATCAACAGTGCCACAGTACCCGCGCCTGCAGCATATAACGTGGGCAAGCCACCAGTCCGGCTTGCACTGCCGCTGGTAAACCATGCAACCAATCCACAGGTAACGGTCGAAATCGCCAGCGCTGCAATAAGCAAGTTGCCAAGATCAGGGGGAAGCGATAGGTTTTTGCCACGATGCCCTGATTCTCGACGGCCTTGCACTTCTCCTAATGCGGCAGCGGTTCGCATCAAGTAGAAACGCCGCTTGGCCCATGATCGGCTAAATACGCTGTGAAACCCATACTCCGCCAGCTTGCGCCACATATAGAG
>JBDSEJ010000110.1:0-5282 GCA_039920105.1 Candidatus Nitrotoga sp.
TTATGAACGATAGCCGGTCTTTAAATTGAAATTCCAGCGCTTCATCCGCCAAATTGTAGAGCCGCTGCTATACCAGCACTTTGAACAGCAGCAACCGGTATCAGTTTTCGGCCTGCCGCGAACTTGCGGGGCTTCTCGGCAATCGTCAACAGGGTGGACAGAAATAAAGCCAAATTGATCACTCGGTTCAAATCAATCAGTGGGTCGCGCAACTTACTCAGTTGCATGTACCGGTTGTCCAAGTCAAAAAAGCTGCTTTGCTAGTTTGTCTACCCTTGTTTGTTTGTATCTTTGGCATTAACGAAAACAGTATAGCTACAGCTCTGTTTTGTAGGTGTGCCCTACTCTACCCATACAAATTTGCCATATACGGCGATCATTCCAATTATTCCGGCATCTGCATCATTACATTCCTCAACTTGCTTCACCAATAACTTCTCGACGGTTACCGATAAACAAGCTTCTTGGTAAACATGAGATACCAATGACATAGATTCCATGTTTTTGAGAATACAATTTTTTTTAGCTTAACATTTTTTACAGCCCACCACGCGGACTTAAAAATGAGCTGGAATATAAATAAAATTCTAATCAGTGTAGGTGTTCACGTTGTCTACTCCCATGAGAGCTGCCATTCGTCACAGATAAGCATGTCAAGTCCTTGCAGATACTTCATTATATTCACTCTCCCAAGCGGAATGCCATGGTTAACTTACTAATATCACCGGCATTATCCGGCACAGTTACTCAGAGGTCAGACACGAAACACTTGTGCTATCTCGGTTTTTTGCTGGCTTGGCATTTCGACAATGATAGCGATGCCTACGCTACATATTTTTAAGTGCTCACGACTTGCTTCGGGTATTTTAGTTTGCTTGCTCGGCTCTGAACAAGCGGATTTTTAATATCCGTTTGTTCAGAGTCAGTCATAAGAGTGTATGAATTTTTAGCTTACTACTTCTTTGTTGTTCATCTGGCACTTATCGTAAGAATGCTCCCCTACTAATCACAGAACACCTAGAAAAACTCAAAGTCGAGCTAAAGTTTTTCACAGCCCATCCGCTATTTCAAATAGCAACGGTTAATTGTGCGTTGTAACTTAAGGTACATCGAAGCGTCATTGCCATGATCACACAAGCTTAAGAATGCAGGCCATGAATCCAGCTATCGAAAATTTCGAGCTTTTCCCATCTATCCACAAAAGCTTATATTTCGGTGTGGTCAAATGATCACATCATCAAAATTAAACCATTTCGCAGTGTCCGATGCCGTCTCCAAACATCTGAAGCTGGCTGAAACCAAACACAAGGTAATTGTTGGAGATACCACTGATTATGTATTGACCCCGGATAGTTCATTGCTATTCCGAACTGATAAGCGCACCAATACCAGTTTGCGCAGAGGTGGGCTGTCAAGCAATTGCAATTGCAATGGCATTGTCACTCCTGCTGCCCAAATCACAATCCATGGATCAGTACTCTTCGTCGATATTCGTAACTTTACTATGTTCGCTGACCAAATTCACGGCGAAGAAATTGTTGTGTTTTTGAATAAATTCTTTGATTTAGCATATGAGCCAGTCCGTCAGCAGTGCGGATGGGTGGTGAGATTTCTCGGCGATGGAATGGTAGCAATGTTTGAGCCAAGAGCAGAGCAGCCGCATGATCACGCCGAGCGGGCTCTTGAGGCAGCACTCCAGATTGTGCTCGCTGCCGGCTCCTTCCGTGACTGGATCGCGCAACGCTTCCCGGGACGGAAACTACCGAAATTTGCAGTCGGTGTCGGCGTACATTCGGGCGAAGTAATGATCTGCAATCTGGGCAGTGGCACTGCAATCAAGACCACCGTAATAGGCGATACTGTAAATATTGCTGCACACTTACAAACAATGACCAAAGTTCTCGGCTGGAGCATAGCGACGAGTAGCTCCTGCGCAGATATAGCCGGAGACCGTTTTCAGCTTGGACGTGGCGGCATGATGCCCATGAAGGGGAAAGCGTTACCGATAAAAGCCGTAGAGATCACAGGACTCTCCCCACCCTTTAAAACCACCCACACTGATAACACTTACTATAAAAAACTGAGCAAATATGTAAATGCAAATACGGCAATATTTGAATTAGCACGAGAACAAACAGACTCTATTGAAAACCAATTTTCGAGCACTGGAAACCCGCTCGAGACGACTCCTCAAAACCAATCGATCGAGCTGGAAGGTTACCGCTTACTGCGCAAGCTGGGACAGGGTGGAATGTCTGAGGTTTTTCTCGCAGAGAATCTCGTCACTCATACCCAGCAAGTGCTAAAACTTGTTCGGACATTAGAAGTTAACATCGACTGCGACGATATATTGCAGCGCTTTTTGCATGAGTTCGCACTAATTTCGCAGATTGATCATCCCAATGTCGCACGCATCTATCATCAGGGTTTCACTTCAACCCACGCATATATCTCCATGGAGTTTTTTCCCGGCGGGGATTTGCGGTGTCTCATCTCAGAATTTCCCACACCACAAGTCGCAATCGCTTCGTTGCTGCAGATTCTAGGCGGACTCTCCGCGATTCACACCCTGGGTATCATTCATTGCGACATGAAACCCGACAATGTGATGATTCGCAGGGACGGCACACTCGCACTCGCCGATTTCGGAATTGCTGAGCATTCCGACGCAATCCGGATACCTACCCGTCCCGGTGAAATAATGGGTTCACCGTCATATCTAGCGCCTGAACAGGCGTTGGACCTTCCTGTCGACAAACGAACAGATCTGTATAGCACGGGGGCAATGTTTTACGAAATGTTGACGGGGCAGCCACCATACAAGGGAAGCTCCGTGCAAGCGATTCTTTACCAACACGTAAATCTCCCTGTACCCACTTTGCCCGTGGGTCTCGAGCGGTTCCAACCCGTCTTGAACGGCATGATGGCCAAATCGGCCGCGGCACGCTTTGACAGCGCCGACTCGGTAGTCGAGTACATCATTTCCTCAGGATTGATCGGAAATCTATGATGATGGAAGCATCCACAATCAAGACACCGGCAAAACCCCAATACACTGTAGATGTCCACGGCTTCAGCCAGACCGAACGGATTATCTTGAAGAGCATTTTCGGTTTATCCGCGCGCCGCACGCCTAAATTTGTCGAATTTGATCCGGCGATGGATTCTGCACCAGACATTTTCCTGGTTGATGCTGAAGACGCGAGTGCGATCACAAGTTTTCGTCAAAAAAATACTATAGTAACCAGGCCTGCGATCCTGATCGGCGACACCGATCACGGTATCTCGTGCACAACGCTTTCTAGACCATTGCAATGGACCAAGCTATTCAGAGCATTTGATCTCGCAGTGGGCGTTAACGCACCAAATCAGATGCCCAAACAAGAGCCACCGGCACTTATAGCAGCTCCCTACGAGAAAACCCAACCAATGGCCGCCTTAATTCCAGCCTTGCGATCTTCGGTACCCTCGACAGCCCCATTACAAGTATCAATTACAGCGGCGTTGAAGTCAGTCTCAGCAAATCACAACTTGGCAGGTAACTTGCCGCCCGTGCGCCCACCGGACCGTCCATTTAACTGGGTTTTAGTCTGCGACGACAACATGACTGTGCGTGAATTCATGCGGGTAAAGCTCGCGCCATTTGGTTTCAATGTCGATTTCGCCGAGACTGGGGAACAGGCAGTTGGGCTCACCGGCATCAAACACTACACCTGTGTCTTTCTCGATGTTGTGATGCCAGGAATCAATGGTTACCAGGTCTGCAAGCTTATCAAATCCAAAAAAGGTGCAGCAAAAACTGCGGTAGTGATGTTATCGAGCAAAGATTCAACTTTTGACAAAATCCGGGCCACCATGTCGGGTTGCGATACTTACCTCACAAAACCCGTCAATGAAAACCGCCTCTACGAAGTGATCAGCAAATACTTACCAACGAATGCCTGACCCCGACCACACCACAGTTAAAGCAATTAAAGGAGCAGCAACCATGACAATCAAGAAAGTTCTTTGCGTAGATGATTCATATACTGATCTTATCAATATTCAAAAAATCGTAGTCAGCACTGGCCGATTTGTCGTCACCGCCGCCAACGGCAACGAAGCAATCGAGAAGACAAAATCCGAGAAACCGGATCTTATTTTCATGGACATAAACATGCCGGATATGGATGGCTTTGCCGCGACCCGCGTGTTGAAAAAAGATCCCGCGACCAAGGATATCCCGGTCGTGTTTGTGACCAGCAAGGATCAGAAGGCAGACAAGATGTGGGGGCAAATGCAGGGGGGGAGCGGATATGTAGTCAAACCCTATTCGCCCGATGATATCGTCAGGCTAATCAACACATTATGACGACAACTTTTCCATGTTTAAACGTCCTCTTACTGATCAATTCTGTACGCGACGGCCGTGCATAACGAATTTAACTCTGCTGATCCGTTGCTAGCACCGAGCGTAGCACTAAATCCGGCACGCTCAGCAGGGACACTCATGACCATCGGGCTCAATCGACGGATCGGGGCAGAGCTCGCAGTAGCACAGGAATGGATAAGCTTTGAAGTCGCGAACATTAAGTTTCTGGTTCCGCACACGCAAGTAAACGAGATTTCGGAAAAGCCACCTATTTTTCGCCTTCCGAACACTGGCCGCTGGTTGATCGGATTGGTAAACCTTCACGGTAATCTTGTGCCGGTGTTTGACTTGGCGTCGCTCGTCGATGTCACATGTAACTATAAATCGAAAACAATGCTCCTCGTACTTGGTCGCGGTGATGCGATCGCAGCACTCGTGGTTAATGGTATTCCAAACCGCAAGCGATTCGGTGCCTCTAATCGGACACCGCTTCCAGCGTTCCCAGATGCAATTCGCGACTACATATCGAATGCATATGCAGAAGAAGACCAGGTGTGGCTGGAGCTCGACCACGTCCGCTTCTTCGAAATGATGGCGCGCCGAATATCAGGCTGACAAAACCGTCCTCAACTTACGACACAACTGGAGAAACAAAATGAAAAACAGGCTGAATGTTACCTTCCTTACCCGGATGAAGCTGTGGCAGAAGTTCCTTCTTCTGGGCATTGTCGCGCTACCTGCCGCCGGAGTGCCTGCCTACCTGTTTTTGACACAGACCACCGCCGCCATTCAGACTGCCAAGCTCGAGGCTATCGGAATTGAACCCGCAGCAAAGCTGCTTAAGGTAATCCAGAATACCCAACAGCATCGCGGCTTGGCCGCCGCCTTCATCGGCGGAAATGCCTCCGTAGCTGCAGATCGTGCCGCTAAA
>JBDSEJ010000111.1:0-5937 GCA_039920105.1 Candidatus Nitrotoga sp.
GGCGTTATATTGGGCAGAAAAGATCTTAGGCGTAAACACTAATTGGCCCGCCTGCAGTACATCCCTCAAACCTGGATTGTAGCGTCCGTTAACTTTCAAGGTGGTAAACCAAAGACGGTACTTGACACCGTCCCCTTCGTATATTATCTGAAAAATTGGCATTAATTTCGATTCGAAACTACCGTTGGGGGTTAAGCCAACAAAAGCCACCTTGCTTGCATCACTACCAATCTGGGGTTGCCCGAGGGCGAGTGTCACGAATAGGTTCCCGGCTTCACCATAGCGATCGAGATAAAGTTCTGCTCCGTCAGCCGCAACGGTAACGTTGCGCGTGCGCTCGAAATAAATGGATTGCGGCAGCAGGATGCTGGGACGAGTGAAAGCGACATTGCGTGTCTTGTTATACAGTCCATAGGCATTCTTCACCCGCCCCAAGCGAATCCCGCCACGGCCTTGATCGCTCGACGATATAGTCCAGTCGATTAACCCGTAATCCAGTCGTACTTCGCCGTTATCGGTGGCCCCGGCCTTATGCGAAAGCAATCCGGCGGATAGCTGCACATCGGCAGTCGCGCGCAGAGAAGCATTCAATCCTATTTCTCTAAAATCTGTGCTCGCTTTATTTTTACTCTGTCCGAGGAAATTATTGTCGCTGGTGGTCACCACCCCCTGTGTGAGAAACCCATGCAGCTGTAACTCGCTACCCATTAGATTTACGGCATGTGCAAACGTAGCCCAAAGCAAAAAAACGCCTTGGATAAAAATCCCAGCAGCGGTCTTAGCGAATTTGAAGAATACGCACATTTTTAGTGACCTCGCTTGTTTTGGTATAGCCAATAGACCCCGGCGTTGCTGCTATTTTAGATAGCATCTCTTGCGTAGAGGCGACTTGCTCAGGATATTGCCCCTGACCGGAAAATACCTGCCGATCCCAAGCTAATCGCAATTGATGAGGGAATACTTGCAATATATGTTTGCAAAATACGCCATGCTCCGGCGCATCATCCTGCATTACGAATACTTTGACCGGTAAGTCTGTTGCTGACCACTTGCTCAAGCGCATGCCAAAGATAGCGCGCAATGAGCTCTTGGAAATCGTGTTTGGACTGTTCGAAGGGAACGTGATGACAACCATAGCAGGTTCTGCAGTGTCGGCATAAGATTTTGAAGTACTTAAAAATGCCGCTAGAATATATAGCAGACTGACTCGCCATAACAAAGCAGAAATATTAATACTGAAAAAAAATTTCATTACTGAAATGGCACGCAGTCAAATAGATTTGAATAAATGTTGAGGGATTCAATCACCAACTACCTAAGTTAAGCTAGCTTGGGCCAATTGCGCCGAGTCATCAGCCTTGCTGGCTAACATCCCCATCAATGTGGTGAGTTCGATTAACGCGCCTACTGAAGCACGGTTCATCGCGCCTTAGATAAATAGTGTGGCAATTAGTTTTAATGCGTTCAGTTCTCATGATAGGAAAGATCAGTTACATCTTTGCCAAGATCATTCACGCTTGTGCCATTATTTCAATAAAATGGAGGAAAGTTAATTTCATTTTCCTTGGCAAAAGTGGGTAATAATTGATGCCAGTTCATTACGTGCAATTGGCTTTATCAGCGTACCTAAAGGAATCAAGCCAAGCTTGCTGGAATACGTATCCATTCCTGATAGCAGATGCTGTTGCGTTCCTGAGATTAGGATGACGTCGCCAACATAACCTTGCATGCCAAGATGCATTAGGAAGCCAACTCCGTCCATTTCAGGCATGCTGAGGTCGCATATCAATATGTCCGGCTGTAATGACAGCCCGGCTAACATGGCTAGCCCTTGCTCGCCATTTTCTGCCCTGATAACTTCGGCAACGCCCAATTCGAGTAACATTTCACCAACAAAGTCAAGTGTAAATTTGTCGTCATCCAACAACAATATTCGTATATTTTTTGATGCAATTATTTGTACTGCCCCGTTCTTATTTGTGTCAACCTCAACCATATTAACTCCTTATAAATCTTTTCTCGGTTCTAAGTAAATCAAAACAGGTAATTAACTTTCAACCACCAGTTCATGAGAAGAAGTCATTCATTTTGTCCTGAGCCTATCGTCAATTTTGTCCTGAACTTATCGAAGGATGAGCGAATATGATTTTCCCAACTAGAAAAATTTTGCCAAGTTACTGCGCATCATGGCCAAATTTCTTTTGCGGTTAGCTATTGATTTGCAACTCGGCCGAAAATATATCTTCCTGCATGGCATATTTCTGCGAGCAAGCAAGCTCCGCTTGACGGCGCGCTAAAGTATAACCTTCGCGCTCTCAGGTTTGGCACTGGCTGATGCGCCTTACAAAATCCGGTATATCCGGTGTAATAGTTACCGTCGGTGCAGCAGCTAATGACCACCCAAAAATTATATTTTTTTGTTTTAGCAATTTACTTTCTGTTGCGATAAGCTCTCAAGAAGAATTTTTACATCGTAATGTCAAGCAGTTACAACTGTGTGAACGAGGTCGTAGTAGTCAGAGGTGGCCTGATTTCTATGAAAATCCATTTGCAAAAGTCTTTACTATCGTGCCTAAGTAATAAGCAAGCTGCACTATCAATCGAGCCGGAAAAATTGATGGGTTGATAGGCTGCCAAATTGTTCTTAGCCCATTCCGGCTAATCTGACTTGTCGGTTTATTAGTGTTTGTGCTTAATTCAATATCTGATCCAGTCGCAGTCAAAATATTGCTTCTTGTAAAATTTGTTCAAATTTTAAGTGGATTCATTTTGAAATTAATATTAATTCAACAAATTTAATTTTTAAAAATACGTAAAACTTGAGTATCACTTAAAGAAATACATGCACATTCTACAGACTAACTCAGGTAAAGACTATTTACGGTTGCGAAACAGAAAACTTTAAGGTAACTCTAAAAACTCCAGCGCTTCATTCGCTTAATTGTAGATTCGCTGCAATGCCAGCTTTTGAACAGCAGTATCTAGTTTATCTGTTTCGGTCCGCCGCGCTTTAGCGGGGCTTCTCGGCTATCGTCAACAGCGTGTATCAAAACAACGCCCAATCGATTAATCGGTTCGATTCAATCAGTGGGTCGCGAAACTTAATCAGCTTTGCGTAGCGGTTATCCAAGTCGAAAAAGCTGCTTTGCATATTTGCCTAGCCCCGTCTGTTTTTATCCTTGCATTTACGCAAAAAACTTACATTCGATTAGAGAGGCATGGGATTTTTAGAGGTGCCTTTAAGGATGTGGCTATAAAAATTTAGAATAAATCAACATTCTGTCCATCAGCCTAAGATGTGCTGTTGTTAGGCATAACTCAGCAGCAGCGCTGAATGCCGCTCCACTTTTGCTTTTGTTGATAAAGAAAAAAATCTTTGCGCGATAGCGGCTTAGTATCAGGATGGCTGGTGATGTGTTGTGCAATATAGCGTTCGTAAGCGTCGTCTCCGCTTAATTCGCGTATAGCGCGCCACACATATGATAATAGTGGGAGCCGCTTTATACTGGTTTCGCTTGCCTTGAGTATAGTGCTTTGCATGAAGTATCGATTTATATCCTGGGTAATTTCAATCACAGGCAAATTAGACTCATTTAACGTGGTCGATGACTTATGCGCACATCTTTCTGTCAATCTCGGAAGCATGCTTTCTCCATTTCAGTCAGCTGGTGTGATACCTCGGACAGAGGGGGGATTGGCTTGCCATTTAAGTAATAGACGCAGACACGTAACATGTCGAATACAATCAACCACAGCATGCAGACAAAAAACAGGGTTAGTACCGCATCAAGGCGCTGGTTAAAGATGAGCTGTGGTGCTACGGCTGCCATTTCAGGAGAAAGAAGACCTGATGCGAGTTTTGTGGCAAGGTCATTGGCCGCAGCGAGGAAGCCGATACGCACATCTGTGTTTGTGATTTTTTCCCACGCTGCACTGTTGGTAATTATGATTATCCAAACAAGCGGTAAAGCCGTGACCCAAGCATATTTTAGCTTGTCGGATTTAACCATAATGCCGGTGGCGACACACAGCGCGATGGCGGCCAAAATTTGATTCGAGATGCCAAACAACGGCCACAGAATGTTTACGCCACCGTTAGGATCAATCACACCAATATATAAAAAATAGCCCCAGGCCGCCACGATGATGCCGCTGCTCAGCAATACTGATGGATACCATGAGGTGCGACCCAGTGGTTTCCAAATATTGCCTAGCATGTCCTGCAACATGAAACGGCCGACACGCGTACCGGCATCCAGCGTTGTGAGAATGAAAATGGCTTCAAACATGATGGCGAAGTGATACCACATGGCAAGCATACCTTGACCAAAAGCGCTGCCGAAAATACTGGCCATGCCGACCGCCAGCGAGGGCGCACCTCCAGTTCGCGCGAAAAGAGTAGCTTCACCCATCTGCTGTGCCAGCAAATTCATCTGCTCCACCGTAACTGGAAAGCCCCAGCTGGAAATTTTTGCCACCGCATCTGCCGCTTCCTTGCCGACCACCCCTGCAGGAGAATTAATGGCAAAGTACACACCTGGGTCTAGCACTGTTGCTGCAATGATCGCCATTACTGCAACGAAAGATTCTAACACCATGCCGCCGAAGCCGATCATGCGGATATCGCGTTCATTGCTAAGCAGCTTAGGCGTAGTGCCGGAAGCGATCAGTGCGTGAAAGCCAGAGATTGCGCCACAGGCGATAGTGATAAACACGAAAGGAAATAACTTTCCTCCAAAAATAGGACCGGTCCCATCGACGAACTGGGTGAATGCGGGCATTTTTACGCTCGGTTGCATCCATACGATGGCCACCGTTAACAGGATGACTGTACCGAGTTTCATGTAGGTAGACAGGTAGTCGCGCGGTGCCAGCAGCAGCCACACTGGCAAGATTGCTGCTGCAAAACCGTAAGCAATTACCATCCAGGCTAATGGCAGACCGGGATGATCAAAAAAATCGCGTAAGCCTGGCTGGTGCTCAATCCATCCACCGCCTGCCACAGCCAACAGCAACAGGATGACGCCAAGCAATGAACCTTCAAGCACACGACCCGGGCGGATGGAACGCATGTATAGCCCCACCAGCATAGCGATGGGGATAGTGGCAGCCACGGTGGAGGTAGCCCAAGGGCTGTGCTTCATGGCATTGACCACTACCAAGCCAAGCACAGCTATAAGGATAATCATGATAAACAGCGTGGTAATTAGCGCTGCAATACCACCGATGGGACCCAGTTCGTCTCGCGCCATTTGACCCAAACTACGGCCATTACGGCGAGTGGAATAAAACAACGTTACCATGTCCTGCACACAGCCGCCTAGCACTGCGCCGAATAATATCCACAGTGTGCCTGGCAGGTAGCCAAACTGCGCAGCGAGAGTCGGTCCGACCAGAGGCCCTGGCCCCGCAATGGCAGCAAAATGGTGTCCAAATACGATCCACCGATTGGTTGGAATATAATCTCGCCCGTTATTGAGTCGCTCTGCGGGTGTAGCACGAGTTGGATCAACGAGCAGGACTTTGGTGGCAATCCATGCTGCATAGAAACGGTAAGCAATCGCATATACGCACAGCGCGGCTGTGATAAACCACAGAGCGTTGATCGACTCGCCACGATTCAGCGCGATGCCCCCCAATGCGGCAGATCCAAGCAAGGCGACGGCAATCCAGACGAGGGTAGCCACCAATGAAATTTTCATAGTAATTTTTTTTTCATGAAGAAATTTTGTCAAATAATTTTTACGCAAAAGCTAACCACAAATTATGACATGCCTCGCGCCTGTTTACCGCCCTACTATAATTAAGTTACCTGATTAGTTACATGCCTCAGCTATATTTATTCTGACAGTGGCACAGGCTCATGTAGTGAGCTACTTGTGGGGTAATAATGGACGCCTCTAAACCAAGGAGAAGCGTCATGACAATGAACCGAGT
>JBDSEJ010000112.1:0-4967 GCA_039920105.1 Candidatus Nitrotoga sp.
CGATGGCGAATGGCAGGTAATTAAATTAATTTTTTAATTATTATCACCCGCTTGATGATGAGGTGGGGTCAACTTTTAAATGACAGCAATTATTAAATACATCAGGAATCAGTAATGTCTAAAAATGTCGTAGTTGTCGGTACTCAGTGGGGCGATGAAGGTAAGGGTAAGATAGTCGATTGGCTCACTGATCACTCGCAAGGCGTGGTGCGTTTTCAAGGGGGCCACAATGCCGGACATACGCTCGTAATCGGTGGCAAAAAAACCGTGCTGCACCTCATTCCCTCTGGCATCCTGCGTGAGCACGTGATGTGTTACATCGGCAACGGTGTGGTGGTGTCGCCACAGGCGCTTCTTACAGAAATGGATGGTTTGGCCGCTGCCGGTGTGGATGTCTATAGCCGACTGCGTATATCCGAAGCATGTCCGTTAATATTAACTTATCACGAGGCTTTGGATAAAGCTCGTGAGTTGGCTAAGGGCGCAGCCAAAATTGGAACTACCGGACGTGGCATAGGCCCCGCTTACGGAGACAAGGTGGCTCGCCGTGCCATCCGCCTTCAAGATCTTTTCCATCGTAAGCGCTTCGCCGCCAAGCTGGGCGAGGTACTGGATTACCACAACTTCGTATTGAAAAATTATTTCAATGCTGAAACAGTCGATTTCCAGAAGACCTTGGACAACACGCTGGCGCTGGCTGAGCGCATCAAGCCATTGGTGCTGGACGTGCCACGAGCGTTGTATGAAGCGAACAAAGCCGGGGCGAATCTGCTATTTGAAGGCGCGCAGGGCACTTTGCTGGATATTGACCATGGCACTTATCCTTTCGTAACCTCCAGCAACTGCATCGCAGGTGCGGCTTGTACTGGTAGCGGTGTCGGTCCGCAGATGTTGCATTATGTACTTGGCATAACAAAAGCATACACCACACGCGTTGGATCCGGCCCCTTTCCAACCGAATTAGACGACGAAGTGGGTAAACATCTGGCAGAGAAAGGACATGAATTTGGCTCCACTACTGGACGGGCACGCCGTTGCGGCTGGTTTGATGCGGCTGCGCTCAAGCGTTCTATTCAAATTAACGGTGTGTCAGGCTTATGCGTAACTAAACTGGATGTACTGGACGGTGTGCAGACCCTACGTTTGGGTGTGGGATATCGTTGCGAAGGACAGTACAGCGACATCCTGCCAGTAGGTGCAGAATCCTTGGTAGGCTGTGAGCCAGTATATGAAGACATGCCAGGCTGGAGCGGCAGCACGGTAGGGGTGAAGCATTATGATAACCTACCTCTGGAAGCACGCAACTATCTTGAACGCATTGCAGAAATCTGTGAAGTGCCGGTTGACATGGTTTCCACTGGATCGGATCGAGATGAAACCATCGTGTTGCAGCATCCATTCAAGTGTTAAGTTATTTGTAGCAAGATATTAGCTACCGAAGCAGTAGAAAAATTTCTGAAAATTCTTAAGTAGGGTTTGAAGTACGATTTTTTTTGGATAACTTTTATCATCCTTGTTTGTTAAATATCGAATATAAGCAATCCTATAAAATCAATTTTTCTCTAGATTTTTTTTACCCGGTGAACCGCCACACAAAGCAATGAGAGTTTAATAACACAGCAAAACGAAACCAAAGCATTTATTGTTTCATGATTGCCTGGATATATTTGCTGGGGATGGCATATGAAATACCGCTCGGGTGGGCTAACACGTTTTCTTTAGTGCCTTTCACGAATACCATATTGAGAATGCCAAAAACGTTGCCAGTTTTAGGGTCATATAGCGGACTTCCGCTATTTCCCGGATAGGCAGTGCCATCCAGTTGAAATACAAGGTATGGATCGCGGAGCCTTTTGATTGACTTGATGTTAAGCTGTTTTGTGGTTAGTGCTGGGATAACGATAGGGGTAATAGCTGAAACAATTGCTTGGTGTGTCACCGGGTAGAGTCCCAGTACCATGCCTATAGGGAAGCCTGTAAACGCAACCGCTTCTCCCTCTTTAACAACATTTGAATCTCCGATCACCAAGGCAGGCAGGGGTTCGCCAGTAATTTTCAACAATGCCACGTCATGCTCAGTGTCAACCTCGACTATGGTTGCAGACCGGGCCGTGGCTGATGCGCCGCGACCAACAAAAACTGCCAACGATTCCTTTTTTTCCGTGTTTAAATTTTGCGGTACGACGTGGGCATTGGTAACAATATGCAGACCATCGCCTACAGCAAATCCAGTTCCAAGAAAATTGGCCGGTGGTGCGCGAGTGTGTAATATGGTTCCAATCGCTACTACGGAAGGTTTGACCATTTCAATAGTTTGGGGGAGATCACTCGCAGATGCATTGCCGACATGCGAGAACAAAGCTATGAATGATGTAAATATAAATCCAACAGTCAAATGCTTAATTTGTCTATAAAAAAAATTGCCCGACCACATCAATATTTTCTCCCATGCGTTTTATTAATTAAAGGTACTGATTAATACAGCGTTTACTAATTATCAGTACCCGGTTTGGACAGTAAATATGCGATTTGAGCGCCAGCTCTCAACGGGCAAATCTTTAAGTGACTTGGCGACGGAACGCTCTAACATACAGCCATCAACAGCCACAATAAACCCCAGAAAATATTGATTTTTGTTTTTTGATTATGCGCTTTGATTGAAGTCAAAACAAGCATATGCCTCTTCCAATATGAAATGAAACAAATGGGCTGGCGTATTCCAAACATGAAATAAGTTTAAAATTGATCTGATATGTCGGTCACTCTATTTGAAGAAAAATGGTCAACTTGGAAGAAGCAAAGCTACAAACGAACTGGCGTTTTTGGTTCAATAAGAGAAGCGGAACAATTTAATGGGAGCAATTATAGACGGCGATAATCACTTCATTCATAATTATTTCTGAATTGAAAAGCACTAACAATCAATTCCCAAGCCAAAAAGGATTTGTCCAATGGTGCATTGTTATTAAAGGGATGCAGAGGCGCTTCTCCCGCGAGGTTCTTGAACGCGTCCTACAGGATTGTAGCTTAGGAGCTTTGTGTGGCGAAGGTAACAATTTCATGTTTTGTCGCAATTTTAGTAATCGAATGGCGTATCAGCCGATCCCATTGAGCATCATTACGATTTTGTCGTTGGGGTACTGATCTCGCATAACGTCCCATCCGAAAACAGCAACGCGCAGCGAACAATTTTTTCAGCATAAACGGCCTGCATCGCGACACGATATTCCTGCATCTGCACACTATGAGACACAGAGTCTAACGTTGCGCCGGTCTTATATTCGAGTACCCATACTTCGTCGTCAAACTCCACCAGTCGGTCTATGCGGCGTAGCTCTCCGCGCGCATTTACATAAGACATTTCATTGCAAGCCTTACTATAATTCTGCGGATCGAAGAAGCGTTGTAATGTCGGCAATGTCAACAGGTGTTGTGCCTGTTGCCGGAGTGATTCCATATCGCTGGGTGAGATGTCGCACTGAAGTTGCAGCGCCATCTTGTCAGCCAACTCCATCTTCTGAAATCCATCTTCTGCAAGCAGGATGGTGGCGTCTTTTGGAGCTAAAGAGGATGCGCTTAGATGTTGCAGCAAAGTGTGCAACCAAGTGCCGCGCCATTGCGCAGCAGTGGGGCACATTGTGTGCCGACCAGTGGGTAATGGACGCAATAATGCCGCATCAACGTCGGTAGCGACTACAGGTGAAACAGCAGCAAGATTATCGGCCGCAACCAGCAAAGGGTTATCGCCCTCCTCCACAACCGCCGCAATGCGGTCATACCAGGAAGTTTCTTTCAATTCGCCATTGCCACTCACTAGCAGTGCTTGTTTCGCACGCGTCATGGCGACATACAACAAATTCATTTCCTCACGCCGCATATAATCTTCTTCGGCATCAAAATAAGCCGCTCGCTTGGCCCCGCGACTACGATTATCAGTAAATAGCGAGAAGTGTACTGGTTGCGGTGCGTTGGGTGGCCAAGCGATCAGCACACCATAGCTGTCTGGTTTACGTTGTGTATCATTAGTATCAAGGAGCCACACGATCGGTGCCTCCAGACCCTTGGCTTCATGCACGGTGTAAATACGCACGGCATTACCAACCTCACCTACCTTGCCCTCGTCCGGTGATTCATTGTTGTCAGCTGCACGAAGCTCTCTCAGTTCAGCAAGAAAGCGGGGCAAACTGGGATAGCGTCCGGCATCCACATTCAGCGCAATCTCCATAAAGGCTTGCAGATTGGCACGAATCGTTTCATACATTTCTACAGGGAGCGCAGCTTCATAGCGATGCAACAAATCACCTTCAAAATAGATGCGATCAAGCAGATCATGAACTGGCAACTTGTCGGCGCGATCCAGCCAGTTATGCAGCAGACGATGTGCACGCGACAATTCGGCAGATGCTGCGCCGCTTTGTTCACAACGTTGCAGTCGTGACCACCAGCTACCACCGACTTCTTCTTGAGCCAATTGCATTAAATCACCATCAGAACAGGCAAAAAATGGGGAACGCAAAACTTGCGCAAATTCTAAATCAGCGAATGGGGTGATAAGAAAGGTTAGCAATGCCTGTATATCTTCTGCTTCCAACGTGTCCAGCAATCCGCCGCGTCGCGAAGTTAGAAAGGGGATGCGGTAAGTACGCAAGGCACTCTCATATACTCGTAAATGGGTGCGTTTGCGTACCAACACCATAACGTCACTGTATTCCGCGCGCCGCACTGTGCCGTCTACATCATGCACACTCCACTGCGCCACGATATCGGCGATGCCGGCGGCAAATTGCTGCGCCTCGGCTTCACGGTCACCCATTGCGTGTTCGGCACGCGCTTCCTGCAAAGGGTTACGCAACCAATTAGGTCTATCTGGTGCGTCAATCTCGACGGTTTTTTCAGTTAACGCTAGCGGCAAGGTTGCGACAAAACCGGGTAAATGTGTGTGGTGCGCAATGTGTGTATCAAAGTCT
>JBDSEJ010000113.1:0-1959 GCA_039920105.1 Candidatus Nitrotoga sp.
AATATTGCTTTAGCATTGACCATCTCATTGGCTACGGCTAGCCTAAGCAAGGTGCGATGATGGCGAGCGCCCCACTCTCCAAGAGCCGCTGATAATCCAACCAGGACTACAGCAGACACAATGCTAGTCATTCCAACTCCATCCACGATAAGCAACAGCGAAGCGCCGGCAAAACCGATACCCAAAGCAATTCCCCAACAAAATGTTGCAGTAGCTTTATTTGCTGCCGAACTAATTTTTAGTGCCGCCATAATTTCACCCCCCACTTTCTTTTCAGCTTTTATTTAAAAATGAAATCGTCAAAGTTTTAACGGCTATTGGTTAATAATCTTTAATCTTTAATTGCTAAAAAAGACTCTATGTGATTCATAGTGGATAACAATTTTTTTTATAAAATATTAAAAAATAGGAAAAGAAATAATCGGCAAGATACGCTCGTTCTGGGCTAGTAAAAGGATGGACGGGTCTATTACTTCTGCTGGAAATTGAAAGTTGAATACTGACCAGTTCCCTATTATCCTAACCCTATCAGTACTATCACTATGCAGAGCCCGTCAGTGAATATGCAACATGATTGAGTAATTACAAATGAGAGATGAGAAACTCGATGCGCTCGAAAAACACCTCGAAAACGGTCTGAAATACATACCTCACCAGCAATCTTTAAAGACATTGCCTGCCTTTAAAACATTACTGTTTTGACATCGCCACACAAGGGAAAAGGGCTAAAAAGCTTTCAGGATCGTTCTCATTGCCCGTACACAGTCACTACATCAGTGATTCAGGCTCAAAAATTGCTTGTCATCGAGTTACGCCGCTTACTGCAATGACCTTCGGATGACCTGCTGGAGATAACCCGTGAATTCACCTGAGTGGGAATTTTGTATATGGAGCTTGCATTATTTTGTCTGTACCGACATGGGGTATGAAAGCTGAAAAGATATCAGCCGCAATTCGAGGGAAATAGCAACAACACGAAGTAACCTTTAAGGATAGTGAGCAAGTTCATGTATAAGTCATCAAAAAATTTCTGCAGATGCCTGATGAGACACAGCGACGCTATATGTTTGTCGGCATTAATCATGTGACGTAGTGGGTGCATTTCCGCATTGACAACAACCGGACTGAACCCAGCAACATCGACCACTTGCGCCGACTGATTCAGGTCGCACCAATAAAGATATAAAAGATTCAAACTGGTGAAAGGAGAGCGCTTTACCCGCAAGGCAAAGATATACATGCCTCGAGCAAGCATATGTTTGATGTCAGCTATGCGGAAACGGGGGCGGCTTGACATGTAACCTCACGGTTCGTGCCAATTGAACAACCAAAAGTTATCTAACAATCCGTTCGCTCTGAGCTTGTTAAAGGATGAAAAGATTGACTGCTTCTGCGAGAAGTTTAAGGTTGATTACTTACTCTATCGATCCGGCCAGTAGATGTTTGAACTTTTCTGCCTGTCAAACCGCACAGTGCAGCACCTCCCACTTCAAACTTTACTTGGCCGTATCAATAATGTTCATAGAATCGCTAAAACAGAAATGCAATAAATTTAGTCACAGGATTTCTACATATAGTTAAATAGGGACAATCCAGACACAGCCATAAAAGATTTCTGAGCAGCTTCCAAGCTGGTTTTTTGCTGTGTTAGATCACTGATTGCCTTGTTAAAATCAACATCCTGAAGCTGCGATAACGTCTGCTTGAACTGCACCCCCATGCTTTCACCTGCACTTTGCATAGCATCCAACTCGCGTAGACGAGTGCCCATCGTGGCGCGCACCGTCAAAACATTATCAATGCCACGATCAATATTATTTAACGCCTGGTTGCTACTGTTGGCAAAATTTGCTGCTGCAGTCGCTCCTCCTAGTGGATTTGGCGTTCTCAAAGCAGTAATTAAATTGGAGATGGCCTGGAATATACTTTCGTTGGTGCTGGGGGCTACGGTGAACACAT
>JBDSEJ010000114.1:0-10723 GCA_039920105.1 Candidatus Nitrotoga sp.
TCATTCCAGGCAAGTGTAGTTGTACAGAAATTCTGGGTGAAAAATGTTCCTGCTAATTTCTTATCTGTCCGCTGCCCAATACAATAAATTTCTGCGAGGTTAATCCTTCCAATCCTACGGGGCCGCGCGCGTGAATTTTGTCCGTGGAGATACCGATTTCCGCGCCTAATCCGTATTCAAAGCCATCAGCAAAGCGTGTTGAAGCATTCACCATGACCGAGCTGGAATCCACTTCGCGTAAAAAACGCACCGCCTTGGTGTAATTCTCCGTCACGATGCTGTCAGTGTGCTGTGATCCGTAAGTGTTGATGTGCGCAATAGCATCATCCAGTCCAGCCACCACACGCACGCTCAAAATCGGCGCAAGATATTCGGTGCGCCAATCTTCTTTTGTCGCAATTGCCATTTGCGTGACGAATTTACATGCGGTTTCGTCACCACGCAGCTCCACGCCTTTATCCAGATATATTTTACACAATTGAGGCAGCACATGCGGTGCCACACTGGCAGCCACCAACAAGGTTTCCATGGTATTACACACACCATAACGCTGAGTTTTGGAGTTGTCGGCGATGCGGATGGCTTTCTCTAAATCAGCTTCGTCGTCGATATATACATGGCAGATACCGTCCAGGTGCTTTATAACCGGTACACGGGCTTCTTCCGCGATGCGCGCGATTAGACTTTTTCCGCCACGCGGTACGATCACATCCACGTATTCCCGCATGGTAATGAGTTCGCCTACTGCTGCACGATCGGTGGTGCTGATCACCTGCACCGCACTCTCCGGCAAGCCAGCTTCGCGCAGCCCCTGATGGACGCATGCCGCAATAGCCTGGTTGGAATGAATCGCCTCGGAGCCACCGCGTAAGATGGCAGCATTACCGGATTTCAAGCACAGCCCTGCGGCATCAGCCGTCACATTGGGGCGCGATTCATAAATAATGCCAATTACGCCAAGCGGTACACGCATTTTACCAACCTGGATGCCGGACGGAAGATACTTTAGGTTGTTAATCTCACCGATAAGATCTGGCAAGGCGGCTATTTGTAAAATCCCTTCCGCCATGCTCTGTATGGTTTTTTCAGTTAAGGTGAGACGATCGATGGAGGCAGGATCCAATCCGTTAACACGCGCAGCTGTAGTATCCTGGGTGTTTGCCTTAATGAGTTGTGCGGTGCTGCTCAGGATAGCAGCAGCAATACTTTCCAAGGCACAATTTTTTGCTGCAGTGCCGGCTTGCGCCATAATGCGCGAAGCTGCGCGCGCCTCTTGCCCGACCTGTTGCATGTATTTTTTTATGTCATCCATTTCTACCTCACTATTCAAGCGGAATCATTAAAGGGTCAGATCGTAGCGATGCCCACCTAGCGGTGCCTGTCGTCGTCAACACATCCACCCATTAAGGTAGATATTGCTGTGCATTACCAATCTATGTGTGCATTTTACCATTGCACTTAAGTTAAAATGCGTACCTTGTAAATTAGGATTCGATATGTCTGACATTCTGCAAAAAATTCTTACTGTTAAGGAGCAAGAAATAGCTGCCTCAAAGGCCGAATGTTCATGGGTAACCATGCGCGCTCAGGCAGAACAATCCTTACCCACTCGTGATTTTGTTGGAGCGATTCGCAGCAAAATCACAGCAGGCCAGCCCGCAGTGATAGCTGAAATTAAAAAAGCCAGCCCAAGCAAAGGCGTGTTGCGCGCCGATTTTCGTCCGTCGGATATTGCCGCTAGCTATGCCAGCCACGGCGCAGCTTGCCTGTCTGTGTTAACCGATGCGCAATTTTTTCAGGGCAGCGCCGAGTATTTGCAAGAAGCTCGGGCCGCTTGTTCAATTCCGGTGCTGCGCAAGGATTTCATGTTGGATACCTACCAAATTTATCAGGCTCGTGCGTTAGGAGCGGACTGTATCCTGCTGATTGCGGCAGCATTAAGTTTGGCTCAGATGAAAGAGTTTGAAGCTTTGGCGCTCAGCCTAGGACTAAGCGTGCTAATTGAAGTGCATAATAAAGCAGAATTGGACCAGGCATTGCAACTCACCACGCCGCTCATTGGCATTAATAATCGCAACCTGCGTACGTTTGAGGTAAGGCTGCAAACTACGCTGGAATTATTACCACAAATTCCACAAGAACGTATTGTGGTAACTGAAAGCGGTATCCTTTGTGCAAAAGATGTCCAGCTCATGCGCAGTCATCACGTCAATGTTTTTTTGGTAGGTGAGACATTCATGCGTGCTATCGAGCCAGGCGTTGCATTAGCACAACTGTTTGAATTGTAATACATGTAAGTGCGCGCATTACCCTAACACTGCTCTGCTGGATAGTCAGGTGAAAGGATTACTTTGGAACTGGCCAGCCTGTGCTTACGGGCAGCGGAGGAGTTGCAAGTAAGTCAGTTTGCTTGAGGAAACAATCAGCGCCGATCATTTTACAGGCGTTGATATTGATGAATATCCCTCAATCACATTAATAAAAAACGGGCACCCAAAAGTGCCCGTTTAATACCGAACTATGAATCTGCTTGCAGAAACGATAGTTTAGAACGAATGTTTCATGCCTGCCGAGAAAGCAGAAGGTGATTGACCAATTCCTGCATTGCTAACGGATGTGCTTCCGCTGTTCCAGCCCATACGGTAACCACCATTTTGATCATTGTCCAGCTTTGTGTACAAAGCATACAGCGTTGTACGATTGCTCATTTTGTGGTCATAACCAAAAGAATATTGCTTGGCTCCTGAGTTCGATGCTTGATTAACACTGTTATCAACATCGGCATACGCCAATTTAAGCGCATCTGTTGAAGATAAGTTGTATACACCAGATAAGTACCAAGCACGGGCGTCACCAGATCCATGTCTGTTATTGATTTTTTCATAAACGCCGTTAAGCATAAATGCATTTATCGAGTAGCCAAGACCAACTTTCCAAGCATCTGTGCTTATGTTGTTATAAGACAGACCGTTGCTCATACTTTGATATGCTGCGGTAGCAAAAATTGGACCTACATCGTACATACCAGCGACAGAGTAACCTTCATTCGTATTAAACAGGGTGTTAAGTGTGCCATTTACAGGCGTATTAAAACCTGGTGCTGTTCTGCCTTGATCGCCAAAATAGGAAGCCGCAACACTTAAACCAGAATAATTCAAGCTGTTGTAACCAACAGAATTGCTTGCACGAACATCATGCCCAATACCCATTATGGAACGGTTATCAGCAATGGTGTTATGGAACGGGTCCATGCGGCGGGTTGCCATTTTGTAGGGTGTATCGAAACGACCTAAACGTACAGTACCTGCTCTGTCGCTTTTCAAACCAGCGAAGGTATCACGGAAAGCAAGACGTGTATCAGAGCCTGGGTTTTCTGTGCCGCCTAAACCTGCGCCAATAGCAATTTGGCTTTCCATTTGCCAGATTGCGGACAAACCACTACCCAAGTCTTCTGAACCCTTCAACCCAAAGCGTGATGCATTGCTGCCTACACCTTGGCTGTCCCTTGATTTATCATTATCTATGAGGTCGTAGGATACGTTAGCCTGACCATACATGCTTACGTCGGCAATTGCTGCTGAGGTCGCAAATACACCCGCGACAGCTAGAGCAATCAAACTTTTATTCATGTTCATAAAATGTTCTCCTTGATTTACTAAATTGGTTTTCCGAGAAAACCTCTCAAATTTAAACCACTTATGAGAAGTCAGACTACATTTTGACAGAGAGCTTAAGTGATAAGCAAGGCGGATGTTGTATTATTGCAACATAACTAAATTAAAAAAACTCTTCGATTTAATTTGAAAGCAAGATTTTTAATAAGAAAATTTAGATACATTTCTAGTATTAATAATATTCCACAATTATACAAGCAGGTTCGACATTGGTTATGTCTGAACTTATCTTCCATTCAAGTTGCGCAGGTGATTGTAGCTACCCTTACAATTGCCGCTGCACGATTCAGGTATATGCTGTCAAAACAGCTTATAGCCTGGCTGTCGTAAATCGCGTCTTAGGTTGCTTAATCTGAAATACCGAGGACTGCTGCAAACATACATGCGCAGTATATGTTCCTTTCCGATAGGTGGTTTATCTAAGCTGCCGCCGGTCGAGGATTGCAGAGCGAGGACTTTCATCAAAGTTGGCCAAGGCGTGACCGCTACAATTTCAGCCAGGATAATATCTCGCCGTGTCAAACGCTTCTTTGCGCATATTCCTGTTTTGAAGGTTCAATTGCATCTAACTAGTCACCATGCCATGGTCGCTCAATTCAGTATTAATCGTAGGAATGAATAAGCGTTTCCTTAATTAATATTTCACATTTGGCAGAATGTATAGCATGAAAAAAAATCGCTTGTCGTATACTCCATAAACATGTAATTAATATTTTTGCTGCTAGCCAGCGCAGCTGTAATGGAGTCTTGCATTACTTATAGTAGATAATTTATCTATAGGATAATCAGGATCGGTATAAAACGCTGAAGGAGGGTTCTGTGTTAAATGCAGACAGACTAATTATAAAATTCGACAAGAGCTTGCGCACTTTATTTAGTGAGGCGCGCAGTATTCGCCCTTATCCTGCAGTGGGTATGCCGGATGCCGTTTTGGACGAAAAAGATAAAAAATGTTCAGCAGCGCTGATGCGAGTCAATCATAGCGGTGAGATTTGCGCTCAAGCCTTATATCAAGGGCAAGCATTGACGGCGCGTGATCCTGTAGTGCAGGAGGAATTACATCAGACTGCGAACGAGGAAACTGAGCATTTGGCATGGACGTCGCGAAGAGTGCATGAATTGGGCGGCCATCTAAGCTTGCTCAATCCAATTTGGTATGGGAATTCGTTGGCCATCGGAGCGCTCGCCGGATTGCTTGGTGACAAATGGAATCTTGGATTTATGGCGGAAACTGAACGTCAGGTAGGTGCGCATTTGCAAAGCCATTTGGATAAATTACCCGAACAAGATATAAGAAGTCGTGCGGTTGTTCGACAAATGCTCACGGATGAAGCTCGGCATGGGGATATTGCAGTGCAGCTGGGTGGTGCAGAATTGCCACTGCCGGTAAGGCTGGCGATGCAGGTGAGCGCAAAGGTAATGACACAAACTGCATATTGGATATAGCCTTATATTCTAAAAAATAATTAGATAGAGCGATAAAGAAGTGTTTGCGCCTCATTTACCGAATTCTAGGTACGTTTTTCCCAGACTGGTCTTTTGCTTGTCATTTTCGCAAGTAATGCCTCTAGTGCCAGTCCAGATGGTATACCGCATCTCTAAATCTATCATATAGAGGTGTACCTCGAAAAACTCCTTATCCATTATGCTTCTTGATATAAAGCCCACCTGTTTAATTCAAGTCCTGGTCCATGCCGATGAAAACCGTAGCGCGATCAAGAAAAACCTGTTTGCAGCTGACAGATGTCGCAGAGTCTGAAAAGCGATCGTCCGCCATTCCATACCGTGGCTATGGTTTGTATTCTGTTTCTGAAGCGGTGCAACAACCTCACAGGTGAACCGTTGGACTATCAATTACTTGACAGGATTCACTATCTGCGTTTCTGTGGACTGACTGATTCGGTCAGCATTCCGGATCGCGCCATCGTCTGACTTCGAGAGCCGAATCAGCGAAGTTGACGCCCAAGCGTTATTCGATGGCATTGAGCAACAGCTGCTCAAGCAAGGCGCCATCCACTGTGGCTGTCATCATCTGAGCCACCCTTTTTCCTGCACCGAAACTGCACTTCACCCGAAATGAAAGAGGCAACTAAAGGAAGCTGTCTTACAATTCATCAAAGCATATGAAGCAGGTTTGGCCGTGTTCATAAAGTTCAGGCCGGAAACGTTGAAGGTTACTGGCTTTAGAAGAAACCTTCAGTGTCTAAAAAATACTGAATGACTATATTGATGCGATAATATTTCATGGTTTCCGTTCATCAAAAATTTTCTTCCTGGTCCGTTAAGGACGGGGAGGATATTGATTCCTGGTTTGATTCCTTAGCGATAACTTTTGATTCTGCAGAAGTTGGGGTGATTCGCCATGCCTGCGAATTGGCTGAGCCACTCTATGCTGGGCAATTTGAAATGACTGGTGCCCCTCTGTTTTATCACGCGCTTGGTGCGGCATCAATCCTGATTGGTTTGAATATGGATTTTGAAACTGTAGCCGCCGCCATAATGCATGCGGTACCCAAGTATGTGGATAACTGGGCTGAAATTTTGAAAGCACGGTTTGGCACCAATATAAGTCATATGGTTGAAGGTATTTCGCGCATTGAGCAAATCCGGGAATTCAGCGAAATGCAAGGCTCGTTTAAAGAAGAAAAGAAAAAGAGTGGTAGCAGTCATCAGATAGAAAGTTTGCGAAAAATGGTTCTGTCCATGGTGGAGGACATTCGTGTTGTTTTGATCAAGCTTGCTGAGCGAACCCAGACTATGCGTTGCTTGTCAGGTGCCAGAGAAGATCAGCAAAAGCTGGTTGCATTGGAAACGCAGGGTATATTTGCGCCACTGGCAAATCGTCTCGGCGTATGGCAAATAAAATGGGAACTGGAAGATCTTTCTCTACGCCATCTGGAACCAGAAATTTACAAAAAAGTGGCTATGTTGCTGGATGAGCGCCGGGTAGATCGCGAACAATATATCGCGGATGTGTTGGCCCAGTTGAAGCAGGAGCTGAATCAGGCAGGCATCAAAGCAGAGGTGACCGGACGTCCCAAGCACATCTTCAGTATTATCAATAAAATGAAGCGCAAGCGAATAGATTTTAGCGAGCTCTATGATGTGCGTGCACTGAGGATTCTGGTGAATGATGTCAAGGATTGTTATGCGGTACTCGGACTGGTACATAACTTGTGGCAGCCTATTTCAAGCGAATATGATGACTACATCGCGCATCCCAAGAGTAATCACTACCGCTCATTGCATACGGCTGTAGTCGGTCCACGCGATTTGGCACTTGAGGTGCAAATACGAACTTTTGAGATGCATCAGCATTCGGAATTAGGCGTTGCTGCCCACTGGCGATATAAAGAGGGCGTAAAGTCGGATGTCAGGTTCGATGAGCAGATTGTATTGCTGCGCCAGATTTTGGAATGGAAAGAAGATGTAACTGACAGCGGTGACATGCTGGCACAATTTAAGAATGAATTATTCCACGATCAGGTTTATGTGCTTACGCCTCAGGGGAAGGTGATCAATTTGCCCAAGGGCGCCACTCCGGTGGATTTTTCCTATGCGCTGCATACTGATTTGGGACACCGTACGCGCGGTGCCAAGGTAGCCGGCAGCATCGTGCCTCTCAATTACAAATTGCAGCACGGGCAACGGGTGGAGATACTGGCTAATAAACAAGGCTCGCCGAGCCGTGACTGGCTTAATCCTGCTCACGGTTATTTGCAAAGTCAACGAGCCCGGGCCAAGGTGCGGCACTGGTTCAAGTACCAGAGTTTCGATGAACATATATCTAATGGCAGGACGCAGTTGGATCGTGAATTGCACCGGCTGGGTGTTATTTCTTTAAATTTTGAAAAACTTGCGCAAAGATTGCATTTTCACAAGTTGGAAAACTTGCTGGCCGCAATCGGGCGGGGCGATGTCACACAACGGCAACTTGTTCTCGCTATTCAGGAAGAGATGCCAGCCAAGTCAGAAGAAAGAATAAAACCAATTGTCTCTAGGGCAGCTGCTACACAATCATCCTCGATGCACATCTTAGTTGAAGGCATAGGTAATTTGCTGACCAGAATAGCGAAATGTTGCAAGCCTGTACCGTCGGATTTGATTGTCGGATATGTCACGCGTGATCATGGGGTAACTATTCATCGTCAGGATTGTTCATTCATGCAGCACTTGCCGGAAAACAGGTGCGATCGCATGCTCAGTGCACAATGGGTAGGTCAAAAAGCATTGCCTTGACTGGTTGCTATCGAGTGGAGCCAGTGATCGTCGTGATTTAAGGTTTTTGTCCGCGTTAAAAAGAGCAATATTGCGTGGCCTGCGAGAGTGCTCCTGAGTGTCCGGCCCCGCATTGACAGCAGTCAATTCAAAAATGAAATTTGCGTGGCCGTAGTCTGATCTTAGGTGGATTCAAATTCGAACCGCACCTATTATTGCCTTACGCAATCCACATAGTAGAGTGGCTCGTCTTTATCATTATTTGCCACCAAGCCATGAATGTCACTCTCAAATCCCGGAAATTTCTGATTAAAGTCACGCGCAAATTTGAGGTAGTCCACGATAGTTTTGTTGAAGCGTTCACCCGGGATAAGTAGCGGAATGCCCGGTGGATAAGGCGTCAATAGCACGCTGGTAATGCGTCCTTCCAGTTCGTCAATCGACACGCGGTCAATCTCGCCATGTGCCATTTTAGCGAAAGCGTCGGACGGCTTCATCGCGGGCTCCATGTTGGAAAGGTACATCTCGGTGGTTAATCGCGCAACGTCATTGATCTTATAAATGCCGTGAATGTTGTCGCACAGGTCACGAAGGCCAACCTTCTCATAGCGTGCGTATTTGGCGACAAATTCGGGTAGTACACGCCATAGCGGCTGATTCTTATCATAGTCATCCTTGAATTGCTGCAACTCGGTTACCATGGTATTCCAGCGTCCTTTGGTAATACCAATAGTGAACATGATGAAAAAAGAATAGAGGCCGGTTTTTTCCACCACCACACCATTCTCCGCCAGGTATTTGGTGACGATGGCAGCTGGAATGCCTGTATCGGCGAAGTCCCCCCCGACATCCAACCCCGGGGTGATAATGGTGGCTTTGATCGGGTCGAGCATGTTGAAGCCCGGCGCCAAGTTGCCGAAGCCATGCCAGCGATCATCCGCACCCAACATCCAGTCCGCGCGCGAGGCCATACCTTCTTCGACTAGATAGTCCGGCCCCCAAACTTTGAACCACCAATCCACCCCCCATTCTTCATCCACCTTGCGCATGGCACGACGAAAATCGAGCGCTTCAGCAATGGATTCTTCAACCAGAGCGGTACCGCCGGGCGGCTCCATCATTGCGGCAGCTACATCGCATGATGCGATAATGGCGTACTGTGGGCTGGTAGAGGTATGCATCATATAGGCTTCGTTGAAACAGTCGCGATCCAGTTTGCGCACTTCGCTGTCCTGCACCAAAATCTGTGAGGCTTGACTCAATCCGGCTAGCATTTTATGTGTCGATTGCGTGGAAAATACCATGGACTCCTTGCACGGCTTACGGCCCTGGCCAATGGCGTGCATATCCTTGTAGAAATCATGAAAGGCTGCATGCGGTAACCATGCTTCGTCGAAAAGCAGGGTATCAATTTGTCCATCCAGCATCTGCTTGAGCGTTTCCACGTTGTATAACACGCCGTCGTAAGTACTTTGAGTGATGGTCAGGATCCGCGGTTTCTGTTTTTTATCCTTGATGAATGGATTTGCATTGATCTTGCGCTGGATAGTTTCCATTTTAAATTCGTCCAGCGAAATCGGCCCGATGATGCCGAAATTATTACGTGTCGGCATCAGGAACACCGGTATTGCGCCAGTCATGATGATGGAATGCAAGATCGACTTATGACAGTTGCGATCCACCACTACGATATCATCGGGCGCGACGGTGGAATGCCATACGATTTTATTTGATGTCGAGGTGCCGTTAGTCACAAAGAACAAGTGATCGCAACTGAAAATACGCGCTGCATTCCGCTCGCTGGCTGCTACCGGTCCGGTATGGTCGAGCAGCTGACCCAGCTCGTCAACTGAGTTGCAGACGTCTGCACGCAACATATTTTCACCAAAAAACTGGTGAAACATGCGACCGACCGGAGATTTCAGGAAAGCCACTCCGCCCGAATGGCCGGGGCAATGCCAAGAATAAGAACCATCTTGCGCATAATTAACCAGTGCGCGGAAAAACGGCGGGGCGAGCGAATCCAGATATAAACGGGCTTCACGAATGATATGCCGCGCCACAAATTCCGGTGTGTCTTCATGCATATGAATGAATCCATGCAGTTCGCGCAGAATGTCATTTGAGATATGGCGTGAAGTACGCGTTTCGCCATATAGATAGATAGGGATGTCGGCATTTTTAAAGCGAATCTCTTCCACGAATGCGCGTATGCTTTTCAGTGCGATTGCAGCCTCTTCTTTACTGCCGCCACCGAATTCCTCATCATCAATTGATAGCAAAAAGGCTGAAGCTCGGCTTTGCTGCTGCGCGAATGAAGTCAGGTCCCCGTAGCTTGTTATACCAAGCACCTCCATCCCTTCTTTCTGGATGGCCTCAGCCAAAGCGCGCACGCTCAGGCCACTGGAATTTTCCGAGCGGAAATCCTCGTCGATGATGATGATAGGAAAGTCGAATTTCATTCAGTGCTCCTTGGTGGGGGAATGTCTGCCGGGGTGCGAATTGGTGCCGATTGAGGCAGAGTTAGAAAATGTAGATACTGTCACATAACATATAGAATTATGCTGTTCGGTAACGCGCACAGAAAGATTTCAGCTGCATTTGCGGGGAAGGTTAAAACGGAATTTGTAAAGGAACTAAAAATGCGATTCTGATACAGCTAGTCGCGCGCGGGGTAAGGGTTTTTCAGGGCTTGGACCAGTTCAGTCAGTACCGCGCGAAATTGCTGTTCGTCACAACCCATTAATACTGCATCTTCCAGCGCATCCTGGCAGATTTGGCGGATTTCTTCCATGTTCTCGCTCATAACCTTGTTTTTTTCCACGCAGGCA
>JBDSEJ010000115.1:0-5917 GCA_039920105.1 Candidatus Nitrotoga sp.
GTTTTAGCGTTAGTCCGGTGGTACTCTTCTTGATTTTCTGTCCGGTCGGTTGTGCTACGCGATAATCGGCTACGGCTGCTACGCCAATGAAAATATCGGCATCTGCGATATGCTTTCGGACTAGCTCGAACATTTCTGCTGCACTGGTGATATTCAGCAGTGCAGCACCACGGGGGCTAGATAAGGCTGTTGGGCCGGAGATCAATGTCACCTCTGCACCTAGTTCCAGCGCGGCCTGCGCGATGGCATAGCCCATCTTGCCGGAGCTGCGATTGGTAATACCGCGTACTGCGTCTATTGCTTCGTAGGTTGGCCCGGCAGTCAGGAGAACTTTCACGCCGGTTAGTAATTTTGGTTGAAAAAAAGTGAGAATCGCGCGTGCTAACTCTGTGGGTTCCTGCATGCGTCCCATTCCTTCCTCGCCACATGCTTGCTTACCGCTGACAGGGCCTAGAATAGTTACACCATCAGCAACGAGTTGCTGGATAGTGCGTTGTGTGGCTGGATTCTCCCACATTTGTCGGTTCATCGCAGGGGCGACTAGTAAGGGACAGTCGCGAGCCAGGCACAGCGTGGAAAGCAAGTCATCGGCCAAGCCATGTGCCAGCTTGGCGATGAAATCAGTTGTAGCCGGCGCGATTAAGATGGCATCGGTAGCACGGCTTAGATTAATGTGCGACATATAATTAGCTGTGTGCTCACCCCACTGATTGGTGAAAACTGGCTTGCCTGATAGCGCTTGCATCGTGATCGGCGTGATGAAGTGACACGCAGCCTCAGTCATAGCAACTTGTATTTGTATACCCTGATTAACCAATAGGCGAGTTAATTCGGCGCTTTTATAAGCGGCAATTCCTCCGGTGATGCCAAGCAGAATACGTTTTGTTTGAATATGTTTCATAATGAGTGCATTTTAGCAATAAACTGTTTTCTTTATCAAAAAACCACTAAGCTTAGGCAAGGGAGAGCAATGGGAATTAATAATTGGCCCGAGGGAGAACGGCCGCGGGAAAAACTAATCCAGCGCGGTGCAGCCTCACTCTCGGATGCCGAGCTGCTGGCAATATTTCTGCGTACTGGTGTAGTAGGTAAAAGTGCGGTGGAATTGGCACGTGACCTGCTCACCCAGTTTGGATCACTTACTCGTTTATTTGCAGCTAATCAGGAAGAATTCTGCGCCATATACGGTATGGGGCAGGCCAAATATGCTCAGTTGCAGGCCGTGCTTGAAATGTCGCGGCGTGCTTTGCAAGAGGTAATGCACATGGGTGATGCACTGAGCTCTCCGGGCGCAGTACGCGATTACCTTAGATTGCTTTTGCGGGGTCGCGAACAGGAAGTGTTTTTGGTTGTTTTTCTTACAGCACAAAACCGCGTGATTGCATCAGAGGAAATGTTTCACGGCACACTCACCCAAACCAGCGTGTATCCGCGCGAAGTGGTTAAACGCGCCTTATACCACAACGCTGCTGGAGTCATCTTGGCACATAATCATCCTTCAGGCGTGGCTGAGCCCAGTCAATCTGATCGTCTTCTCACCGATACGCTTACACAGGCGCTCGCACTGGTTGATGTGCGCGTTCTTGATCACTTTATCGTGGCTGGAACCGGGTGTTTATCATTTGCAGAGCGAGGAATACTGTAGTGGTTACTTTACTGACCATTGAAACACTTGGTTAAATATTCTTTTCCTTCACGCAGATCGATTTTAAAACTACCCTTTATTTTATTTTTAAGTACATTCTTAGCTTCCAAAGAGCCTCATTTCGGCAATTTTTTGCTTTCCCGTTTTTTGCAAACTTAATCTCACTGAGTCAATAATTGACTCATTCTTCGAGCTAGGTGTATAAGTAGCTACTATGAATTCTGAATAAGAATGGCAAGTTACCAACTTCTAGTCACAATTCCGCAATTTACTCATTAGGCCAACGTCTTCCATTCATTCAAAACAACTTTTAATCTGCTTGCTTTCGCTTCGTACTATAATTTTAGGGAAATGGGGCACAATAAAATTGTGTATGCCATTATTTAATAATGGTCGTCACGCTATTTGACTGGACTAAAGCTTCAAAAGAACTTTTTGTCAAAATGTTGTCAAAGAGGTGGATTGTATTGCTTAGCAAATAGTGAAGTATTAAATATGGTGGGGATGTTTAACATTGAATTGTAATGCGCCTGATAAATATGTTCGTGGTAAAGAAGTGGATATAATCCTTGCAGTTTTCTCAGGCGGATATAACAATGCATCCCAATTTTTTAGAACGGAGATTTCATGAAGTCAGTTTATATTTTGTCCCTGGTAATTTTATCTATCGCGGCATCAGCTAGTGCATACGCGGCCAGACCAATGTTGCCCGTTAATGCATACGCAACCGGATCTACGTTGGCCATCAATTGTATAGGTGAGGATGTAGGGGCAGAAGTGTTGGTTAATGGCGAGTTTAAAGGCGAATGCCCATTAGACGTAAAGGTGTCTGCTGGAAAATTGCAGTTGAGGGTGCAAAAGCAAGTTGATCCGTTCAATGATCGAATATTTGAGCAAGAAATTCGTTTGGGCGATGACGTAATAAAAAAAATCGATGTAACATTGGGCGCTGCTCAGCTTAACCTCAAAGGCAAACAGCAGAAATCTAAGGAGTTAGCCTTAGAAGGTGAGGAAAAAAAATTACCGGAAAAAAACAAAAAATGCCTCGAATGCCCAGAGATGGTGGCGATTCCAGGCACTAATTTTGCGATGGCAAAATACACTGTTACGTTCCAAGACTGGGATGCCTGCAGGATAGATGGTGGTTGTAACGGTTATCGTCCTTCGGATAAGGAATGGGGACATGGCACTCGTCCTGTGATTAATGTGAGTTGGAATCATGCTCAGGCTTACATTAAATGGCTTTCGAACAAGACAGGTAATACTTACCGCCTTCCGACTGAGGAGGAATGGGAAATCGCTGCGCGAGCTGGAACTACTACTGAGTATTATTGGGGTATTTTCGCTTTTGGAGACTCGGCCTCGAGCATCAATGCTAACTGCAATGGTTGCGGAAGCAAGTGGGACAATAAAACAACCTCACCAGTTGGTAGTTTTAAGCCAAATGGTTTTGGGCTTTATGACATGTCAGGCAATGTTTGGCAATGGACTGATAGTTGCTGGGAGGGTGACTGTTCGAAACGAGTGCTTCGTGGTGGCTCCTGGAATGACACCACATCAAACATTCGTATAGCAACTCGTTTCAAGGATGATGTTGATGGTTATTATCATATCAGCGGATTTAGACTTGCTATGACACTGAAATAAAAAACTTTCGGTTTAGCATTTTGTTCTCGCTTTTTTATAATTTATATAACTATTAAAAGGCGTATTGAGTGGGGATAATTAATATGGAAAGCTAGAGTATATTTGAGTCTGGGCCCTTATTTAAAATCTTATGCGCTAATGAAGAAAGCCTCATTAAAATAGGTCAATAGTGCTTCAAGAGTATGCCCATTTTGTTATTTTGACGGAGATTTCATGAAATCAATATATTTTTTATTCTTGTTATTTTTTGCCGCATCCTCCAAAAACCTTTATGCAGCTGACTCCATAGTGAGCGTCATTTGTACAGGTGATGATGTGGGTGCTGAAGTTTTTGTAAATGGGAAATTTAAGGGCGAATGTCCGTTAGATATTAAAGTGCCTATGGGCAAACTGAAGCTGAAGGTACAAAAGAAAGTTGATGCCTTTAGCGATCGCATATTTGAGCAAGAAATCCGTGTGGATTATGCTGTGGAAAAAAGGGTTAATGTTCTATTAGGTGCTCCGAAACTGAATGCCGAAGGAAAACGGGTCAAACCTGAGCAGTTGAAAAATGCCAAGGCAGCTGAAAAGAAAACGGAAGCAAAACTTGAGGCATGTGTTGAGTGTCCTGAAATGGTGTCAATTCCGGGTACAGATTTTGCGATCGGGAAATATACTGTCACGTTTGATGAATGGGATGCATGTGTGGCAGATGGTGGCTGTAGAGGTTATAAACCAATAGATGAAGAATATGGACGCGGTAAGCAGCCAGTGGTCAATGTAAGTTGGAATGATGCTCAGAGCTATATTGAATGGTTGTCAGACAAGACAGGTCAGACCTATAGTTTGCCAAGCGAACATGAATGGGAAATTGCCGCTCGAGCCGGCACTACCACTGAGTATTATTGGGGAAATGAACTTGGGAGTAAGAATGCTAATTGCCGTGGTTGCGATAATAAGTTTGAGAAAAAAAAATCTATCCCGATGCCAGTGGGAAGTCTCAAGCCTAATCCGTATGGTCTGTATGACATGTATGGCAATGTATGGCAATGGACGGATGGTTGCCGGGAAGGCGATTGCGCGAAGCTGGTTCTTAAAGGCGGATCCTTTGATTATGAACCAGAGTATTTAAATACCAGTTATCGCGAGGGAATAGAGGCTACGGAACGCATTAATAACCTTGGGTTTCGCGTTGCTAGGACATTGCAATAAATTATGGGATATGCTGATTTATTTCTCTGCTCAGTCTTGAGTTAAGCGACCTTTGTATAAGACCATCACTTTAGTTATTAGTGATAAATAATATATAGCCGAGTTTTATGATCTGAAATTTAGCAAAGCATGTGATACGGTGATCGTTTCCTAGCCGAAATTGGAGCGATCACACCTTGATCATCATTGATGAAGGCATCACCTGCATTACCGCTCGGCGGCGACCGAGGTCGCCCCAGTCGGATTGGAATGGATACTCACATTTATGTTTTATAGCAGTGCCTCGATCTTTTAGATAAGGCAACCGTAGATGCGATTTACGATAATCAGGCTATAACCGGCTTTGTAGCCATTAACCTGAGTCGTGAAGCGTCACCAGATGCATCTACTCTGCTCAAATTTCGCATCTGCTGGAAGTGCATCAACTAACCTAATCCATCTTCAGCGCGATCAATGCCCATCTCACTGAAAATGGATTTTTTCTCTGAATCAGACTTGACACTGATACGTCGTATCAATGAACTGCATATGGATTGGCCATTTGCCGGAACACGAATACTGAGCCGGCTACTTAATCGTGAAGGACAGCCAGCAGGCCGTCGGCACATCTCCACTTTGATGAAGCTTATGGGCATTCATGCACTTTTATCGTATGCCCAATACCAGCAAGCGACATCCGGCACACAAGTTCAATCCGTATCTGTTACGTGACTTGGATATCTCTCGCCCCAATCACTTATGGGCAACTGACATCACCTATATCCCTATGAAGCGGGGCTTTGTCTACTTGATCACCGTCTCATTTACTGGGCAAATCGCCGAGTGCTATCGTGGCGACTATCCAACACGTTTATAAGCGACTTCTGTATCGAACCTGAGCAAGAAGCGATCAACCGATACGGCAAACCGGAAATATATTACACCCGACCAGAGCTGTCATTTTACTATCCTTGAGTTCACCGGACTGCTGAAGAATAACAGCATTATGGTCAGCATGAATGGCAAAGGGAGCTGGCGGGACTGTGTGTTTGTGAAACGATTTTGGCGGAACGAGAAGTACAAAGCGGTTAACTTGCATGCTTATGACAGTGTCAGTAATCCAAAGAGTAGAATGGGGATTTTTTACACGAAACAATCAGCTCAGAACTTACACGGCGTTTGATGACCAAGCACCAGATGAGTACTACTTTGATAACATGCCTGTTTTGCCAAAAGCAGTGTAGGCAATATATGGCAAGGCGGCACTTATTAAAAATAGAAACTTTGTCCAACCAGGAGGAGCCACCTTTGATTGAATGCGTCAGAAAATTGAATCATTCAAAGAACTAACCTTGCCTATCCGGTTGTCTCCCAACATCACTAGGGTTAGTACAGACGCTACACGAAGTATGCGCGAAGACTTGGCTGATGGGATCCCATCACGGGGTCAGTCAC
>JBDSEJ010000116.1:0-3793 GCA_039920105.1 Candidatus Nitrotoga sp.
TGTAGGTTACCTTGAAGAAAATCCTCCACAAATTCCAAAAGACCGACGAGTCGTAGTCCATTGCAGTGTGGGCCATCGCTCTGGTTGGCGGTGAGTATTTTGCGGCGCCAGGGCTTTAATGATGTGCATAACATGCTTGGCGGTATAACTGCATGGGAAAAACTAGGATTGCCATTACATAAGAACGCAGTTGAATGACAGGTAAAGGAGACTAATATGTTTACGACTGGTGGAGCGTGGAATCCTTATTTGGTGGAGGTCCTTATTGGTGTACTTTCAATGGCGACCTTTTATTTTTCAAATAAACCTTTAGGCGTATCGACTGCTTATGCACGTGTAGCAGGTTTGTTGGGGTATCTTATTTCCAAGCCGCATACAGATTCACTAAAATTTTATCAAGATAAGGTCCCGAAAGTAGAGTGGGAAGTGATGCTGACCTTTGGCATTATTTTGGGTGCGTTTTTCGCCGCCTTTACAGGTGGTGAATACAATACCTCGGTAGTGCCACATTTGTGGGAAATGCAATTTGGTAGTTCAACAACATTGCGGCTTTCTGCAGCTTTTTTAGGCGGAATAATAATGGCCTTCGGAGCACGACTGGCCGGTGGTTGCACTAGCGGCCATGGAATTAGCGGCGCATTGCAATTATCTGTCGGTTCGTAGGTGGCTTTAACTGCCTTTTTTGCGGGTGGTGTGATCACTGCTTCGGTGATGTATGGCTAAGAAAACTTCACAGCAATTTTCCCATCGCGCAATGGGACCAATTAAAATAGGTGACGACATGCCATCCAAGGATGAGCAGGAAAAACCTGATTCAACCAAGCAGCTTGTTCTAGGATGCATGTTCGGCATAATTTTTGGGTTTTTATTGCAGAAAGGCGGCGTCGCCAAATATGAAGTGTTGCTCGGTTCCTTATTGTTGACAGATTTTACTGTAATAAAAATCATGTTGACTGCGATCCTCGTTGGCATGATCGGTATTTTCGGTATGCATTCCTTTGGATTAATTAAGCTTCATGTCAAACCCACCAAGTATGCCGCAAACCTCATTGGCGGACTAATCTTTGGGATTGGCTTCGCTGTACTTGGATATTGTCCCGGAACGGGCGCAGCGGCGGTGGGACAGGGTAATATCGATGCTTTTGTGGGCATTGGTGGAATTTTGGTGGGCAGCTATTTATATGCTGAATGTTCCAGGTTCTTAAGCGCTACAGTACTTACATGGGGCAACCGTGACAGCATCATGTTGTCAGACTTGATGGGAGTACGACTAATGCCATTCTTAATCATATTTGTACCTCTGCTCGGGGGAGCATTAGTTATGTTGGATTTGCTTGCCCCATAGCCCATCATTTAATTTGAGGCTATTTAAATGAAAATTGAATAAATTGACCTAAAGATTGGTGATCAATTGCGGTCATTAACGGCTCACAATTTTGCAGAATTTGAATATCCAAATACCGGTTTACAGATACCCTGTGACCGAATGGAAAAGTGGGATAAATCGACCCTGTAGAACCCTAACCGTTTTTTCCGCTCGCAACAAATAAAGTAGTTTTATCTCAAACACGTGTGTTATAAGCAAATAACAAATAGTATTTAATAACAATTAATTAAGTTAACTGCTCCCGGATCCGATGAAATCAACTATCGCCGAAACTACTGTCCCGGAACCTGAAACCCCAGCGCCAGCGGTTGCCGACAGCGTTATTGCAAAAGAACCTGTTGCAGACAATGCAGATAACTCGGTAAATGCGGAGCATGACAAACCGATTTCTATGTTGCCGTCATCGCCGCTCGCCGCGTTGCTGCCGATGCCGGTCGATGCGCGCGGACTGGCATTGGCAGTGTTGGCCACGTTGGCATTTATATTTGCATTGCATTGGGCACAAAAATTTTTGGTGCCCGTACTTTTTGGCATCTTGATTGCCTATACGCTGAATCCGCTGGTGGCTTGGCTGGAACGCAGAAAAATTCCGCGCCGGATTGGTGCCAGCCTGATCATGCTGTCGATATTGGGCGGTACTGCAGCGCTTGGCAATACGCTGTTTGGGGAATACCAGTCGATTGTGGAAAAATTGCCGGCTGCGTCACAAAAGATATCGCGTATCTTGAGCAAGTCGGCTAAAGGTCAGCCGAATGCGATTCAGCAGATGCAAACTGCTGCCACCGAAATTGAAAAAGCAACCAGTAGTGCCACCGGTGCGCCTGCGGCTTCCTCGCGCAAGGTCGTGGCGCCGGAAGCGCCGGCATTTCAAGTGAAAGACTGGTTGTGGGCCGGATCACGCGGTGCGGCAGGGTTGTTCATGAATGTGGTGATGGTGATCTTTCTGGTGTTCTTCCTGTTGCTCTCCGGAGACACCTTTAAACGCAAGCTGGTGCGACTGACCGGACCGTCGATGTCGCGCAAGAAAATCACTGTCCATATTCTGGACGATATAAATAAGTCGATCCAAAGCTATATGTTCATGTTGTTGGTGACCAATGTACTGCTGGCTATCCTGATGTGGATCGCACTGCGCCTGATTGGCATGCAGAATTCCGGGGCCTGGGCGTTGGCAGCCGGACTGTTCCATGTCATTCCGTATTTTGGCCCGCTATTGATCACGATTAGTACCGGTGTCGCAGCTTTCATGCAATTTGAATCTGCCTCGATGGGTTTTCTGGTCGCCAGCGTGTCGTTGGCGATTGCGACCTTGGTGGGTACGTTTGTGACTACCTGGATGACCGGCAGAATTGCCAAAATGAATGCTCCAGCCGTCTTCATTTCATTATTGTTCTGGGGCTGGTTATGGGGGATTTGGGGGTTATTGCTCGGTATACCGATCATCTTCATCATCAAGGTGATCTCGTCGCATGTCGAGGGATTGCTTCCGGTTGCCGAGCTGCTGGGCGAGTAACAACTTATGCCAATCTACGTCATGTGCACTGAAGGTGTTTACCGGCCAAGCGATAGGGCAAGCGTTGGCCCCGGCTTGTTTAACGGTTGCCGGACGCCGTCCGCATTCCTTGCATACATTATTTATATTGCCAGTTAATCGCGGCTTGCCAATCGAGTTTTAGGTTGAACGGGTGCTTGATGGCGGCACTTTCAGCATCCGTCCTGTGGTCGCATTGCAGGAAGGCTGGCATAACTATGTGATGCTTGTATCGTTTTATGAGCCGGAAGGGATTTGTCGCATCAGCGTCAGATGCCGATCAGCGCCGACCCAGAGTCGTTGCATTCCCGTTTAATGATAAATTTGTTATCGTGATAAGCTAAGCTTCACTGTAATTAATAATGAGAATTGAGTACCAAATGAAAGTTGTACTTTATCTACTAGTCCTACTCTCAACGCCACTTTTTGCCGCGAGCCCGGAAGCAATCTATGGCAAAACAGGCATGGTTACCTCTCGGTCTGCGCTTGCTTCCGCCGCCGGACTCGAAATCATGAAGGCGGGTGGCAATGCAGTGGATGGGGCCGTTGCTACAGCTTTTGCATTGGCGGTGACTTATCCTTCTGCGGGAAATCTTGGTGGTGGTGGTTTTGCTGTCGTGCGTTTAGCAGATGGTAAAGTCGTTACGCTAGATCACCGAGAAACTGCCCCGGCGAGTGCCAGTCGTGATATGTACCTGGATTCTGAAGGTAAGATCATCAAGGCATTATCAACAGCCAGTCACAAATCGACCGGTACTCCAGGCTCTGTGGACGGTTTAATCACATTACTCGAAACCTATGGTTCGCTTTCGATCAAGCAGGTTATCGCTCCTGCAATTAGCTTAGCAGAGAAAGGCTTTCCCCTAAGTCATGAC
>JBDSEJ010000117.1:0-4445 GCA_039920105.1 Candidatus Nitrotoga sp.
GAGGCAAGGTGCTGCTGCCCTTGCTCGGCGATCACTACGGCACCGTGCTCAATCGCGGCGAGCTTCGCTTGGACTACGATGCGGTGCATGGCGAGTTCAGTATTTTCTACTATCATCACCGGCTACCGGTAGACCCGGCAAGCTATCCACGCATCGTCGGTCACCGCCGTGAACGCTTGGAGACTGCTATCGGGAAAAACCATGAGCATTACGGTGAACTTGAAGCCCTGCTCAACGCCTTCGGTCACCTGCCGGCACGTACCAACACGACACCAGAATGCATGACCGAGCGTCAGCGCGACAAGGAAGTGCACAAGCGCCACCTTGCGACGCTGAGCGAGGCTTGTGTCTATATTGCCGATCACATCGCCGACAATCTTGCAGAGTTTAATGGCAACCCGGGATATCCCGCCAGCTTTGACCTATTGCACGAACTAATCCAGGACCAAGGCTACCGACCTGCCTACTGGCGTGTTGCCTCTGACGAAATCAACTACCGGCGTTTCTTTGATATCAACGACCTCGCCGCACTGCGCGTGGAAGACCCGGCGGTATTCGACGCCACTCACCGTTTCATTTTAGATCTGGTCGCCCAAGGCAAAGTCAATGGGCTGCGCATCGACCATCCTGACGGACTCTATGATCCAGGCGAGTACTTCCGTCATCTGCAACAGGCCGTTGGCGGCAAAAAACTCGTGCCTGGCGAACCGTTACCGCTGTATCTGGTGATTGAAAAGATCCTCGCCGAACACGAACGCCTGCCTGACGACTGGCCGATCCACGGTGCGACTGGCTACCGTTTCGCCAACCTGGTAAACAACCTGTTCGTCGACTGCTCCACAGAGCGGCACATGACGCACATCTACCACGACTTTAGCGGCATTGACAGCGACTTTGAAAATCTGGCCTACGATGCCAAGAAGCTAATCATGCGCACCGCCTTGTCAAGCGAGTTCAACGTCCTCGCCAACCGCCTGGCGCGCATTGCCGCCGCCAGCCGGGACACCTTCGACTACACTCGCAAAGGGCTACGCGAGGCGCTGGTAGAAGTGGTAGCCTGTTTCCCGGTTTATCGCACCTACGTAAACCATGGCGAGCTGTCTGCCGACGACCGCCGACATATCTCCTGGGCGGTGGCTGTGGCCAAGAAGCACAGTCCGGATGCCGACACCTGCATCTACGATTTTCTTGAAGGTGTGCTGACCACCGATATCGGGTGCGGCCGTAGCGTTTCGTTCTGCGAGCCATTGCAAGCATTCGCCATGAAGTTCCAGCAGGTCTCTTCGCCGGTGATGGCCAAGGGTGTCGAGGACACAGCCTTTTACCGCTACCATCGCCTGACCTCGCTCAACGACGTTGGCGGTGAGCCACGTCGCTTCGGCATTTCAGTCGCGGCCTTTCACGCCGCGACGCGTGTCCGTGTAATCAATTGGCCGCATAACATGCTGACCACCTCCACCCACGACAGCAAACGTTCCGAGGACGTGCGCGCTCGCATCAACATCCTTTCCGAGATGCCAGCAGCGTGGAAGCTGATGATTAAACGCTGGAGTCGCCTTAACCGCGGCCGCAAACGCCTGGTTGACGGTGTCAAGGTCCCGTCCCGCAACGACGAATATCTGCTGTACCAGACCCTGATCGGCACCTGGCAGCTTACTTTGCCTGATGAGGCAGGACTGGCTGACTACCGGGCGCGTATCGACGCCTACATGATCAAAGCGCTGCGCGAAGGCAAAGAACACAGTAGTTGGGTTCAGGTCAATGCCGACTATGAAGAAGCAATGAGTGGTTTTGTAAATGCCCTGCTGGCTCCAGGCGAGAAAAATATGTTTCTGGCTGACTTTGTTCCGCTGGTGCAGAGCATCGCTCGCCATGGTCTGATCAACGCTCTCGCACAAATGCTGATCAAGATCACCTCACCGGGTGTGCCCGACATCTACCAGGGTTGCGAGTTGTGGCAGTTCAGTCTGGTCGACCCTGATAATCGTCGACCGGTAGACTTCACCCATCGTCGCTCACTGCTGGCGGAAACAAAGTCGCTGACAGACGCGCCGCCGGAGCAGTGGCCAAAGCGTCTGCAGCCATTACTGGCAGATATGGGGGATGGCCGAATCAAGCTTTATACCCTATGGCAGAGTCTGGCACTGCGTGCACGCTGGCCCGAGGTTTTTCGCGACGGCGACTACCTACCTCTGACGGTGCAAGGCAAACTCGCCATCCATACTTGCGCCTTCTCTCGACGTCTCGGGGATCAAGCCCTGATTGTCCTCGTGCCGCGTCTGCCGACCCGCCTGCTGGGCGATCGCTATCCTTTGCCTTTGGGATTCGATGTATGGGGCGACGCAGTACTGGAACTGCCTGACGAATTAGCCAGCCTCGGATGGCATAACGTTTTCACCGGCGAACGCCACGCGGCAGCCAGCCAACTGGAACTCGGACAATTGCTGACCTGTTTCCCGGTGGCATTGCTGGCCTCCGACGCCGCAGCATAATGGCATCAGAGGCATCATCCCAAACGATTTAGTAATGATCGACGCATGCGCCGCGCTCATCGCTAATCCTGAACTTTACTTTTGAGGGTATCCCCCATTATTTGCTGGTAGGGGGAACTTGACTTCGTGAAATGAACCAGACTGAAAGTCAATTTTTACGAACAAGCTTCTCACTCACTGCTTAAGATAAGTTGAAAATAATCGACTCATATACAGACTCGTCTGGGCTATCTGTCGACCGCTGCATTTGAACGCCAGCTCTATGAAAATAGACTGACAGTATCACCCCGTTCGTATCCCTTATAGACAACCAACCTCAGAAGATAAGCTTATGCTATTAAGCGCCAGAAATTAAAATCGCCATTGCGCACCGGTATAGACCGACCGGCCATCACCAGGAAGAAATAGCGCACCATCGACTCCACCTTGATTAAGTACCACGCTGGTGGTGGCCATATATTTACGGTCAGCAAGGTTGCGCCCTTCCAGGAACCAGGAGAGTTGCTTGGTCAGTTGCTGGCCCATCTTTAAACCAAAAATGGTGTAGCCGTCTGCGTAAAGGGTCTCGGCAAAATCGACCGCGTATCGGTGTGGTGAAGTTTCAATGGTGGGACCGATATAGAAGCCACCTGAGCGATACTTCAACTCACCGCGCAGCAAGGTCCTGGGTATACCTGGAAGACGGCGATTGCCAAAGGTGCGATCATCATCAAAGCGAAAATCGTTGACCAGCAGATTTTGGCGCCATTCCAGATTGAAGGGCAGTCGTGCTGTCAGCCCCATTTCAAGGCCAGCGTGTATTGTTCGAGAAGCATTGGTGGTTTGTGCCACCGGAACTGGATTATTACCACCCACAAAAACGGCAGTCTGCAAAAGCTCATTGCTCAATCGTGCATGATAAGCGGAGATGTCCCAATCAATATTTTTGCTGTTACCACGTGTACCAATTTCAAAAGTGGTGCCATTTTGAGCCTTAACAATGTTAGGTTTTAAACCTCCCGCCAGTTCGCTAAATGAAGGGGGCTCGAAACTGCGCGAAAGATTTGCATAATATTGCACATTGGGAAGATGGTTATACAGGAGCCCAATTTTAGGGCTGGTTTGAGTATAACTTGCATTGAAACTCTCATCCTGTGCTGGCGTGTTGAAAAATTTGTCAATATATTCACGTTTGGACTTGGTATATTGCAAGCCGGTAATCAAGGCGAGTTTTGGCAATATAAATAAGCGGTTTTCAGCATATAGCCCCATATTGGTAGAAATCTGATCAGATTTGTTGGTGCGGGCACCCCGGTTGCCTTTATCGTTAACCCAGCGATCTTCCTGTGTGACACCCCGGGTAGGGGTAAATCCAAGCACGAATTCGTTCTTATAACCGAATAGCTGACTATCGTTTACCAGACGCACTTCCAGGCCATAATCATGATTATCCTGATCCAGCACTTGAAAAATAGGATGAAACAGGTTTTTTTCAGAGTAGAAAGTGCCAACTTCCAGGCGATTGTTACCCATACGTAATGTGGTTTTGTTGGCCACGCGCATTACCTCAATATCACGCCTTTGTTGCAGAGTAGCAGGACTCAGAAAAGCCCGGCTTGGGTCAAGCTTCAGCTGAGCTTTAGTCAGATTGCCTGGCAATTCAGAATCACTATTCGCGTAACCAAGATAAAAACGGGTTTCTAAATCAGGGTTAAACCGATAGCCAATATTCGCATTTGTCCGTTTTGAATCTTGTTTAGCAAAATCCCTGTAACCATCCTGGCTGAAGGTGCTTGCATTGATGAAATAATCAAGATCACCGACTACACCACCGGTGGCAACGCCAAAGCGTTTATAGTCAAAGCTGCCAATTTCTGCACGTGTTTCAAATTTTGGTGCATCGTAACCAGTAGGAGAAACGAAATTGATTGCACCACCCAGGGTAGTCGCTCCATAACGAAGTGCATTGGCTCC
>JBDSEJ010000118.1:0-3332 GCA_039920105.1 Candidatus Nitrotoga sp.
CGTTTTCTGAGGTCGGCTAAACTTAGTGGCTAATCAGTTTGGTCTATGACTGACCCAGCATTTCTGAGTCGGCGCCGGCGGGGCGAACTTTGGGACTTTATTCCAGCGTATTTTTAACTAAGTTTAATAGGAATATTAACAAACTGTGACATCTATCTGAAACAACTAACTTCAGCAGGAGTATTCAATTATGATATTAACCAATATCATTGATTATTTTTGGTAATTTTTTATGTATTCTGTGCTACTTTGTACGCTCTCAGCCAGCGCACAACCCAGGCGTTGGAGTCCTTATCTGATCAGGAAATACTCAAAGCAGTATTTGTCCTGGGACTGCAAGAAGATCAAAAACAAGTTTTTGCCAGAGCGGTCGAAGATTGTGTGCAAGGCTACGCTAAAGTTGTCAACAAACTGATGAGCGCCAATAATCAAGCCAATCTTAAGCGTACAATTCTCAAGAAGCGCAATTACCGCCCCAATGCATTGGATAGCACCATGAGAAAGCTGTTAACAGAACCTCAAGCCACGCCTTACGACGACTTTAGGTTTATATTGACCCGAAAATCAAGCAATAGGGCTACCAGGGCTTGCTTGCTCCTAGATACCACTAATTAGCCGGAAATCGTCCGGCTCTTCCCAGTTCAAGTGGTGCTCTTCCAGCATCACCAGATTATCGGCGTTGATAAGCCTTGCAGATGCTTTGTAGCCAAGCAAATCTTCGACTTTCACGTCCGGGCGAGCCGCAATTAAAGACGTCTCGTTGGAAGAGAAATTGCACATGCCACGGGCCAGCTCAACTCCTTTTTCATCGTAGATATGCAGTACATCCGCACGCTGAAAGACGCCGTAGGTTGACAATACGTCCTGACAGGAAACGCCTTCCTTGCTCGTCTTAAGGGCATCTGCAGCTGATTGACGCAATACCAGACCACCTGCCATCTGTAACCGGTCAGTCAGCCATATCGCCCATGAGGACGACGGTGATGTTTGCGCAATACAGCGGGTATGAGGGCGCTCGCCTCGTATCAATGCAGATATAGTCGATTCCATTTCGCCCCTGGCAATTAAGGTCGTGCAACCGGCATTTTGAGCCATATTGGCAGCCTGCAACTTAGTAAGCATGCCGCCGCTGCCCATTTCGCTAGTACCACTGGTTGCTTTCATGTAGGCGCTGACGTCAGAAATGCTCTCCACCAACACAGCGCCAGGCTCGGCGGGATCGCGGTCATAGACTCCGTCAACACAGGTCAGGATGAACAGGTACTCTGCTTGGATCATCTGTGCGATTTTCGCTGCCAGACGATCGTTATCCCCAACCCGCAACTCCTCGACGGTGACAGTATCATTCTCATTGACGATAGGCATTACGCCTCGCTCAAGCAGACGGTGAATCGTGTTTTTGGTATTCAGGAATCGCTTGCGATCCTCAAGATCATCCAAAGTGACAAGAACCTGGGCGATATCGAATCCGTACTCCAGGGCGACTTGTCTATAGGCGTGCATCAAGATAGGCTGGCCACAGGCGGCCGCGGCCTGCTTATCCTGGACGGTAGCTTCGCCAAGCGAAGAGTTGATTGAATTAAGGCCAAGAGCCACTGACCCCGATGAAGTCAATACCACTTCATAACCTTCTTTTTGCAGCCCAGCGACATCCTTGAGCAGACCATGCATAAAAGCATACCGGGGAGTAAGATGATCTCTGCTGGCCAATAAGCTGGAGCCTACTTTGACCACAATGCGGTGCTTATTTCGGGTAGACGTTTCCGAATTTCGGTCGTCAAAGCTGAACATGTAATACCTCTGATTAGATGAAGATCGATCGATCCTGCAATGAACTACTATTACTAAAATCATTGCCAAGATCGAAGTGCAGGAGATACATGAGTGGTGACATTATCAATCAGAAACCCCGCCCAATGTTATGTCGTCTTAACCGGCCTGCTGGCAGGCACTGTATTTCGAACATGGACATTTGAAGTGCAAAAATTATATACTGATCGGCTTAATATCGCAATTTTTAGCTTAAAACTAACTGAATTTGTCCTAATTTGGCATTATTACAATGTTTTAAAAGGTGAGTTTTAAGATATTCCACATTTGGCTAAGGCCTATCGAGGTTCCTGCCAAACAAGAGGTACTATTTATGTCTTTACTAATGATCGGCTGTGGCAAAATGGGTGGCGCACTACTTAGTCGGTGGTGCACCCAAATGCAGCACGCAATCACTATTGTTGCTCCTACACGGCAGACAGCGCCCGAGAACGTCACACTCAAGCATTCCATTAAAGATCTCGATAACAAAAAATTTGACATCATAGTCATTGCCATCAAGCCACAACTGATCGAAGTCGTGCTGCCTGCATACCGAGACCATATCGCCAAGGATGGTTGTATTGTTTCTATTGCAGCTGGCTATTCCGTTGCTTCAATTGAAAAACTTATCGGCCAGCAACCCATTATTCGCATCATGCCCAACCTGCCCGCACAAATCGGCCGCGGGGTCAGCGCGCTGTATCCCAATACACACTGCACTCAGTCTCATATTGCTATCGCAAAAGCACTCACAGACGCAGCCGGCTATACATTGCTTGTCGATAGTGAGGATGCAATCGACAAGGTCACTGCAGTTGCCGGAAGTGGTCCTGGTTATACCTTTGAAATCGCACGTTGTTGGATGAACGCGGCCCAAGCGCTGGGATTCAGCGCTAAGGAGTCCCGGGAGCTGGTGCTCAACACCTTGGTTGGTTCAATTGAAATGGCACTTCAATCTGACCAAACTATGGATGAGCTGCGTAATTCGGTGACAAGCAAAGCTGGCACAACAGAAGCAGGGCTAAAGGCCCTCAACAACGATGGCCAATTGGCAGAACTGTTGAATTCGACAATAGCCGCAGCTTACAATCGGGCAGTTGAATTGCGCTAAGGCATGGCGTCATGATCCCATGACACTCTCAGCAGGCCCGCCCGGTGAACGCTCTCCCAAATGAAGGCTTCCCCAAAATAGTGCGCGCCCACACCCTAACTTCATCGAAACGAGCAGGAACCTGTTCATGATTGCTACCCATATCACAGTAGATATCGAAAACTATATCAACGGTCTCGGTCAGAACGCTCGATTGGCGGCCAAAGCTTTGGCTAACGCATCGACGGCGCAAAAAAATCAGGCGCTGATGATCGCCGCCCAAGCACTTAGAGCAGGCAAGAACGCATTGCTGGCTGACAACGCCAAGGACGCTAATGACGTTCGAACAAGCGGTAAGCCTGCCGCGTTTATCGATCGCTTGCAGCTAACCGATGAGCGGGTCGAGGCCATGGCTGCCGCACTGGAGACC
>JBDSEJ010000119.1:0-1775 GCA_039920105.1 Candidatus Nitrotoga sp.
CAATGCGATAAATTTAAAGAATTGTCGCCAAAGTGGGAAGCGCAGTCTTTTCGGTGCTGAAATTCATGCATCAAATGTTATTGCTCTTCAATTCGGAAATAGTTTTGCAAGAAGCTCTATAGTCAAAGTCTATCTAAAAAGCAATCGTTGCGCAAGCGTTTGTCACAACCAACATTGCATGCCTAACTTAGTCACAATATAATGTGCATATAAATTTATTATCGGTTCAATTTAGGTCGGGATGTTTCTCACTTACGCTACTAAATACTCTTACTTAAAAAAATGTCAAATGAAAAACCAATAAGACCAATTGCTTCAGTTCGTACATACCCTACTGATGCAAATAACGTAATTTGTCTCGCATTAACAGATACTAATGGATCTGAAACAGAATTTATCATCAATCCCGAAGGTCTGAATGCGCTTATATATCCAGTTCTTGGACTTGCTTCAAAGTGGGCAAAAGAATCGGATTTAAAAGTAAAATCTTGGTCAGGTCCTAAAAATGCACTTCCCGCACAGCATATTGAATTAGCAATTGGCCGAACTGCAACTGAGTGCGCTGTACGTGTGTTTATGGGTGAGGTTGAGCTAACATTTATAATTCCTCTCGACGACGTGCTAAAGGCTGCTGGAAAGTTTATGCAACATCTCGACAAAGACTCTGAAAGTTCAGTTCATTGAGCTATCTAAGTTCCGATCTTCAGTGGGGAACATTGGTCTAATTTATTTTAGGTATACGTTTTTTACTTTAAAATATTAATCAGGCCCGAATGAAATATAAGCTTTTCAGGACTTTTCTTGCCGTACATGTATGGTCAAAGAAATGGGACAAAGCAAACATTTGAGCAACTCCATGACAGTCACAAGCAAGTTATGAGATTGAATAAAAGGCAATCAAGATCATGCAGGTCGTGGCTATGACGGGGTTGAGTTACCCGCCTTTCCGCGCGAATTGATCGTTTGTGTCTGGGATCAGACATCCGCGCGGAATGCCGTGGACGCGCAAGAGGTGACGGCCGCACGCTCACGGCTGTGCAAGAGGAAGTAATCCAGCGCGTCATTATCAACAAGCGCCAGAGCTGCTCAAAATGGATATCTTCCCGTGGAGTAGCGCTGCTGTTGGCTAGCACATCAAACTACACGTGCGCAGCATCGGCAAATATTTTGTACGTTGGAGATTCACTCTACAAAAACCCATCAAACTTGCCTACGAACAAAGCCAGGAAGCGCTACAAACCTGGTTGAAAGTACTTACCCCGGCATTGAGCAACGCGCCAAGCGTGAAGTGCCGAATTCACTGGGGCTATGAGACTGCGCTGGACAACACGGACGTGAGTGGTAGATGCACCTACAGGCAAAGCACCGATAGCTCTGTCCGCAGGAGGTACTAGGCAGAAGATTTTCATGATAGCCACCGTCACCAATCAGGGCAAGGCACGCTGGATGATTATTTAAGGCTGTGTTCTTAAATCATGTTGGTAGCTCATCTGGTGAGCCACTCTGACGTGCATACTGTGTGTCGTGGTGGCATGTGCGCCGATTCATGCAGGAGGCAGAAATGAGAAGACTGTAGTTGAAACGAATCACAGCCGCGTTGCGGCAACTGACGCCCAACCAGCGTAAAAGTGTAGCGGTTGAATTGGCTGCGCTGGATGCGCGGCCGGCATCGACTGTTCTTATAGAGGGGCGCTTCGAGTGTAGCGCGACGTGCCCGCACTGTAAGTCTATGCACGTGATCAGGAACGGCCACGCCAACGGATTGCAACGCTATC
>JBDSEJ010000120.1:0-1692 GCA_039920105.1 Candidatus Nitrotoga sp.
AAGCAGCACGGCTAGTGGATGCCATGATGGCCTACCGGCAAGTTCTGGAGCTGCAGCCCAGGCACCCACAATGTCATTACAATCTGGCCTTGGCGCTGCAATTCTTGAATCAAACCGATGCGGCAATTGTCAGCTACCAGCGCGCCATTGAAATTAATCCCGGTTTTGCCGAGGCACACAACAATCTGGGCAATATCTTTCAAACTCTGGAGCGGCTGGATGACGCCCGGCAATCCTACAACCACGCCTTGGCAAGCAATTCCAGGCTGCCACAGGCACAATTCAATCTAGGCCTGATACTTAAAAAACAAAAACGGTTCAGTTTGGCGGTGGAGCATTTTCAGGCGGCGATAGACATCGCGCCAAACTATGCGGAAGCGTATGACAATCTCTGCTCACTGTTGAGATTCCTCGATCGCACCGAGGAATGGCTGGATGCATTCAGGAAATATGAGCGCCTGGATAACAAAACCGACTGGTTTTTTGTTGCCGGGCTTTCCGCCTGTCGTTATCTGGGGGACTTCACCCTCGAACAAAATTACCTTGAAGCTTTGTATGCGCATCCACTCAACGATGGCGACATTGGAGTGATGGATAATATTTTAGGTGTGGCGCAGTACTTCGATCTGCCACAAGCGCAGCTACTGCGCTTGTACCAGGCCTACAATCAGGCAGTGAAACGCCAGCATTTCTCGGAATTCCCGCTGGTTTCCCCATACCGGAAGACGCAGCGAACAAAATTGCGCATTGGCTATTTGTCTGCAGATTTTCGCGTACATGTGATGGGTAAGCTTATGTACGAAGTGCTGGCGCGCCATGATCGCAGTCAGTTTGAATTGTATTTGTATTCTTTGGCTAGCCAGAAAGATACCCTTACCACTCAATTTGTCACGATCAGTGATAAGTTCGTAGATTTGCATACGCTGTCCGCGCAGCAGGCCGCCAAGATGATCGCCGAAGACGACCTCGATATTCTGATCGACCTGTGCAACCACACTTCCTATTCCAATGCCTTGATCCTCGCCTACAAACCGGCACGGGTGCTGATCACCCATCTTGGCGCGCACGGTGGCATAGGCCTGGATACGGTTGATTACAAGCTGACCGACCAATATGCCGACGTGCCGGAAAATGCGGAATATTTGATCGAAAAGATGTTGCCGATGGAAGGCTGTCTATTCCCCTTTCGCCATGTTGAACCCGCTTCGGAAAACCATATAAGTCGGGCCGAGTTAGGCATTGCGGAAAATGCAGTGGTATTGGGCGTATTCGCTAACCTAATGAAGTTCAGTCCGCGTAGCCTGCAGACTTGGGCTGCCATCATGTCGAGAGTCGAACATGCCGTGCTGGCATTTTCGCCCCTGAAAGAAAATGAAAAAGCCAGCTATTTACGTCAAATTGCTGCGGCCGGAATTGATCCGGAGCGAGTAAAGTTCATCCCCGCAGCAAAGGAAGAGCAGTTTAACCGCGCACGATATGCGCTGCTAGATATGGCCCTTGATACTTTCCCCTACAGCGGCGGTGATACCACTCTGGTAGCGCTGGATATGGGGGTGCCGGTGGTCACATTGTGCGGCCAGCGGCATAGTGAACGCACTTCCTACAGTATTTTGATGAATCTCGGCGTGCCTGAAACAATCGCTCACAGCGAAGCTGAATATATCGATCTTGCTTGCCGTCTGGCGAACGACG
>JBDSEJ010000121.1:0-2332 GCA_039920105.1 Candidatus Nitrotoga sp.
AGGTAATAGGGGATAACGGTGACGACCTGGGTTTGTTGCAGCATTATTTCGGACAGCCATATGCGATAAACATCCGCACCTTGCCATGGTAAGCCGTGCCGACCGTGTTGTTGCTGCCAGTCTATTATGCGATGAGCGAATATTTCTGAGCGTGGCTTTTGCTGATTTGTGATCAAGGTGTAAGACCGCTCTCCCACCGCAGAAGGAAGTGAGGTGGAGGGGGCATTTGATAGGCGATGAGCATGGCGTTATTTGAAGAGTTTTTGCAGCTTGTTTTGGAGTTGATCGTGCAATTTGGTTTAAATCCCTTTATTGACGCCATCACGCTGAAGTTCGCTTTTTCAACCCTGTTGCCGGATTGAGTTTGTGCAGTTGCACCTTTCATGCTGCCCTGATACAGATTGGTGGATAGTGAGCTAATTGTTATCAAGCCGTTATGCTTTTTCACGTCGAGGCGTACTTTTGAAAGTTTCGCATCGGAAATTTTAAGCATTCCAATACGTATTACACCTTCAGTATTAAGTTTTTGCAGAGCAGCCAAATCAAGTGGTTGCTCTGCTGTGGCTGGTTTACTGGTAGCGCTTGCTGTCTTCTTAGGTAGATATAAATCAGCATCAAATTGGTCTACCTCGACGTCGAAGCGTATGGCCGGATCTTGAAAGCCATTGACTGCTACCTTGGCTTGAACCTGGCTTTGCAACAAACCGCCCGCGAGGTTGGTTTGAATGCTCTGGCGGCTGCCATCTAATTGCAAGCTTCCCTTCATTTCACCGCTGACTGATTTATTCGGCAGCTTGTCACCCGTTGCATTGACTGCGAGGGTCAGATTGGAAAGGTTGAGTTGTTGTTGCTCAAAGTTGCCCGTTGCAGCCGAGCCCAGCTTTACCTTGAATGCCTGTTCGGGTTGCTTTATATCCAGCTCTAGCGCAAGCGCGCTGCTTTTGAACGTTTGAGGATTGCCGGCCAAATCAGAGAGAGCTAGATTGGCTACGATGTTGCCGATTGCACCTTCCAGCTTAGCGTGTAACGTTAATTTGTCGCTTGTGAAATTATTCTTTACCAGATTAAACACAGGTGCATCCAGCTTGGCATCGAAGGTATTTTTACCTTGCATGCCAGTGGCGGTAACTGCTAATTTGTTCATAGACAATTCTTGTGTGTCAAAATTCGCGCTGATATTGCCGTGAGCCTGCGCTGCCAGATTGCTGATGTCGAGTGCTGTGCCCTTGGCCTGCAATTTCAGCCCTTCCATTTGAAATAGCTTCTTATCCAGATTGAAAGTGGAGGTAACTTTCATTTGTACGGTTAGGTCCAGCATGGGTTTGCTGGATTGAATTACTGTAGCCAAATCAATTTTGCCCGGCGCGCCGTCTGCAATACGTCCGGTATTGAGGGTGAAGTCTTTCAGCACATATCGCGCACCCGTAGCTTCATCCAGGTAGGTCAGCTCTGAGTCTTTCACGTGCATTGAGGCAATATCGAACTCAAAAGGCGTTTTTTCTTCGTTAGTTTTTTTGCTAAATAAGTCGTCAATGTTGGTCTTGCCGTTCTTGAATTTAACCAGAGTTGCCTTCAGGCCACCAATCGAAATTTCGTCCACAATTAATTGATTGGATAGTAGCGGCTTTATCGCCAGCGAGACTCGCGCACTATCGATGTAAATAAACTCTTTTTCGCTCTGAAACTCCGACAATGATGCCTTGCCAATGCTGGCGCCTATGGTGGGGAAGATAGACAGTTTGATATCGCCTTCCAGCTTGAGAGTGCGTTGCAGTTTATCTTGCACCAGATTGATGATTTGGGACTTGTAATCATTGGGGTTAAATGTGGCAGCGATATAAGCTATTCCGATTAAAGCAATGACGAGCAGCACACCTGCTAACCATAAACTATATTTTAGAAGTTTTCTCATTCGCTCTTGGCTGAAATATTGGCAGCGATTATAGACGATGCGCAAAATAGCCGACTACATTCACATCATTCGACCCTGTAAGTTACGTGCATTTGTCAGCCATGTCATGCACATACACACTCATATCAGTTATGACTTGATATAAAAAGCTCCGTTATCCGTGTATGAAAATTTGGGTTAGCAGGGAAATCGCAGTCTGGCGCCAATTTGCAAAAGCACAGTTACTGCAGTAGTAGTTAGGATAGACGGGCTAAAGCTATTATGTGGTAACTTGTATTATTAATCAGTTTCTTAGAAGTTTAAGCTGGTTTGTTTAAAACATTTAACAATATAAAACATATAAACATGTTGAAAGATGTTTAATGTTCGCGTAGGATGCGCTTGGTTCGCTATTGATTAACGAACCAAACATTATCGGCC
>JBDSEJ010000122.1:0-9147 GCA_039920105.1 Candidatus Nitrotoga sp.
GGCATTCGCGATCTAGAAACTATAGAACGTTACCTCGATATTGGAGTAGCCTATATCATAATAGGCACTGCAGCAGTAAAGACCCCTGGCTTTCTGCATGAAGCCTGCGATGTTTTTCCAGGTCACATCATGGTAGGGCTCGATGCTAATGCTGGCAAGGTGGCAGTGGACGGTTGGTCTAAAGTGACTGGACATGATGTGCTTGATTTGGCTAAGCGTTTTGAAGATTATGGCATTGAAGCTATTATTTACACTGACATTGGGCGTGATGGCATGTTGTCCGGCGTAAATATTCCCGCCACTGTGGAACTGGCACGCGAACTTACTGTACCCGTAATTGCCAGCGGCGGTATTACCAATCTAGACGATGTGCATGCGCTGTGCGCGGTGCAGGACAATGGTATTGCTGGTGCGATAACTGGCCGGGCCATTTATGAAGATACTTTAAACTTTGCCGCGGCACAAAAGTTGGCGGATAAATTAACTACAAATAAAATCGTGAGGGACTAGGTGTCGAGTTTTTCATTTTCACTACACTCGCTTAATTAATATGCTGGCCAAACGAATCGTTCCTTGTCTAGACGTAACCGCTGGTCGCGTGGTCAAGGGTGTCCACTTTATTGAGTTGCGCGATGCAGGTGACCCGGTAGAAATTGCGCGCCGATACGATGAGCAGGGTGCAGACGAGTTAACTTTTCTCGATATTACCGCCAGTTCCGATGACCGTGGTATTCTGTTTCGCATTATTGAGCAGGTGGCTGAGCAAGTTTTCATTCCTCTCACTGTAGGTGGCGGTGTGCGACAAGTGGAAGATGTGCGCAATCTGCTAAACGCGGGTGCGGATAAGGTAAGCATTAACACATCTGCCGTGCTCAATCCCCAACTAGTGGCGGACGCGGCAGGGCGCTACGGCTCACAATGCATCGTGGTAGCTATAGATGCCAAACAGATTCAGCCAGGTCGTTGGGAGGTGTTCACCCATGGAGGGCGCCAAGCAACCGGTCTGGATGTGGTGGAGTGGGCTAAAAAGTTGCAGGCATTGGGCGCGGGAGAAATCCTGCTTACCAGTATGGATCGTGACGGTAGCAAAATTGGCTATGATCTACAGCTTATTCGCGCGGTGACAGATGCTCTGGAAATCCCCCTCATCGCCAGCGGCGGTGCGGGCACTCTACAGCACTTGGTGGACGGCGTGAAGCTAGGTGGCGCGGATGCGGTGTTGGCGGCAAGTATTTTCCACTATGGCGAATACACGATACAACAAGCCAAGCAATATATGGCACAACAGGGTGTTGAGGTGCGGCTATGAGCGATATCTGGTTGAATAAAATAAGCTGGGCGACAGATGGTTTGGTGCCAGTTATCGCTCAGGATGCAAGTACAGGAAGTGTGCTGATGATGGCGTGGATGAACCGCGAGGCATTAAAGTGTACCGTCCAGTCGGGCGAGGCGACATATTGGTCGCGTTCGCGTAAAAAATTGTGGCACAAGGGCGAAGAGTCCGGCAATATTCAACTGGTGCAGGAAATTCGCCTGGATTGCGATGGTGATGTGGTTTTATTGAAAGTGGAGCAGGCTGGTGGAATTGCCTGTCATACTGGGCGAGCCAGTTGCTTTTTTAGCCGCTTGGAAAAAGAGAGATGGGTAGAAATCGACCCTATACTTAAATCGCCCGACGAAATTTATCAGAAGCAATCGTAAGCAATGAATAACGATATTTTACAAAAACTAATGGCAACAATAGTGGCGCGCAAAGGCGCAGCAGTTGAAAGCTCATATGTAGCAAAACTGTTTAGTAATGGCGAAGATGCCATCCTGAAAAAAATCGGCGAAGAAACCACTGAAGTCCTATTGGCCGCTAAAAGCGGCGACAAACAACATTTGGTGTACGAAACCGCAGATCTGTGGTTTCATTGCCTGGTGTTGCTGGCGCAGCATGGTTTGAGCGCAAACGATGTGTTGAAAGAGCTTGAGCAACGAGCAGGGGTTTCCGGGCTTGATGAGAAGGCCAGTCGTAAGGGTAACGCTTCTTAGATTCCAATTTCATTAATCAGAATTGAATTTACCGGTGTGGTACGTGTCTACTGTTACTCTGTCATCAGATTATTAAGAGTCGGAGTGAGATTTAGGAGAAAGGAGTGGATGACTGTATTTTTTGCAAGATAGTTCGCGGTGATATACCTTGCCGAAAGGTGTATGATGACAACGATTTGCTTGCCTTCCACGACATTAATCCAGTCGCTCAGGTGCATATCATGCTGATTCCCAAGCAGCACTTGGCATCACTGATGGAAGCAAAAGAAATTCATACTGCGCTACTGGGGAAAATGTTGTTGCTGGCGCCTAAATTGGCGAAAGAGCAGGGGTTGAGCAACGGCTTTCGTACCGTCATAAACACTGGTAAGGGAGGGGGGCAAGAAGTGTTTCACCTGCATATTCATATTATTGGCGGAAATATTCCACCCATGGTGCGGCGGGATTAAAGTCAACTTAAATTTTTAGGAGAAATAAAAATGGGTTCATTTAGTATTTGGCACTGGTTGGTTGTATTGCTGGTTGTAATCCTCATATTTGGCACAAAGAAACTGCGCAATATGGGTAGCGATTTGGGAGGTGCAATGAAGGGCTTCAAGGAAGGTATGCGCTCTGACCCGGAAGTGTCTAAAGATGACACTCACAAGCAAGTGGAGCAGGGAGGTCAGACCATCGAAGGCGAAGTTAAAGACAAGAGTCATACCAGTGCATAGATTGACTTAGCAGCCATGTTTGATGTTAATTTTTCCGAGATGATGGTAATTGCGGTGGTCGCCTTCATCGTAATCGGGCCGGAACGACTGCCCAAGGTAGCGCGCACCCTAGGTCATTTGTTGGGCCGTGGGCAACGCTACATTAGCGGAGTCAAGGCTGACATAGCGCGGGACATAGGAATCGAGGAGCTACGTCAGTTGCAAGAAAAGGTACAAAAGGAATACAAGAGTGCTGAAGAAGCAGTGAATCAGGTCACACAAACCCTTAACCTTCACGCTCAAGAGGTCACACAGTCGCTCAATCAGCAAGTGGAGCAGGCTAGGGAGAGCGTTAATCAGCAATCGCAATTGAATTCTGAGGTGCAACCCACTGTGCTGCAGAGCGCTTCAGAGCAGAAAAAACCCACTAATAGTAGCGAAAGAGATATGGGCGCAGAATTATTAAGTGAGCAGAGTGGCGACAATATCGAAGGTTTAGTGCATTCGAGCGGAAAGACTCTAGCAGAGGAGGTAGAATTTAAAACGCTTTCATCTGCATATCAAGAGGCGACACGTAACTTATATGCTCAGCAAGAGGCGGCACGCAATTTGCATGTTCAGGAGGAAAAGTTGCGTCAGTTGAAGCAAAAAGAAGATCAGCAAGTCAGTGTTAACGATCAAAGGGTGTTGCAGGATCAGTTAGTGCAGCAACCCCATGGTTCCGTAACTCAACCAAAACATGCTAGCGTACAGCAGGTGACGCCCGAGTTGAAAATCGCTCCCAAGCAAAAAATATTAACTACTGATTAATGAGTACTAGCGAAAGTTTCATTTCCCATCTGCTCGAATTGCGCACTCGCCTTCTATATGCTTTTGGAGGCCTGTTGTTGGTATTTCTATGTCTTGTTCCTTGGGCAGGTGATCTTTATGCGTTACTCGCAGAACCGATGATCGCTAAGTTGCCTACAGGCGGGCAGATGATCGCTATTGATGTTATTACCCCATTTTTTGTGCCACTTAAAGTAGCAATGATGGCTGCATTTCTTATTGCGTTGCCTTATATTTTGTACCAGGCTTGGCTGTTCGTAGCACCCGGTATGCACAGACATGAAAAGCGTTTGATGTTGCCACTTGTTGTAACCAGCGTGGTATTGTTTTTTTTCGGCATGGCATTTGCTTATTTCATAGTGTTTCCGGTGGTATTTGGTTTTTTCAGTGGTGCAGCGCCACAGGGCGTAGCGGTGATGACTGACATTGACAAGTACCTGAGTTTTGTAATGGGAATGTTCCTTGCCTTTGGTACTACATTTGAAGTTCCGGTGGCAGTAGTTGTGTTGGTTAAGATGGATATGGTAGACATTGCTAAGCTTAAGGAAATCCGACCTTACATTATTGTCGGGGCATTTATTCTTGGTGCTCTCCTAACTCCACCAGACGTTGTTTCGCAGTTCATGCTCGCCATACCTTTATGGTTATTGTATGAAGTGGGTATTGTGGTGGCCGGGTGGATGATAAAAGGCACTAAAGAGGTCGTAACGAAAGTTAAATAATATTTAAGTTTCAGGAAGTAAGTGGCTATAGAGTCGGCCATTGAATAGATTGATCAGAACATCAATATTCCTGCGTTCGAAGCTATGGAAAGTCGTACTATCTAATGGTTGACTGTAATAAGTCTGCGGATTCAAGTTCGATTGCAACGGCTCATGTCGGTTTAGTGTAGCGCATCTCCACATTAAATAATACTTCAACGGTGATCTAAAACCCAGCACTTAACGTGGCCGGTGGTTGAGTCGTTCTACGGCCTGCCGCACTTGCTCTTCATTAATGTCAGTCAACTCCATTCCTTTGGGGAAATACTGCCGGAATGAACCATTACTGCTCTCTCTCAGGCCTCGCTTCCAGGAGCTATATGAATGCGTGAACGTGAAATAGATCACAGTCTGTAGTTGGGGCTGCGATGCTTTCATGCACTGCGAATACCTAGACGTTATCGAATGTAATGGTGTGGTATTTGTCCTTGATGGAGACCCAGAAAACTTGTTATCACAGCCGTTACACCATCGGCATGGTTGTCTGCATAGGCATGCCAGTAGATCGCCCCATGGCTAATTCGACTTCCAACTCAAGCCGATTGGCCGCTTGTACCGGGCTGAAGTCTTCTCGGATCAACCATTCGATTTCCGCCCAGCTATTTCGATGAGAATTGCTTGTCATTGATACAGGCTTGCTTGCGCTCATCACGTTACGATTGCACCTGTTTTGACCGCCAGTCCCGTGACAACTTTTGTTTCGTTTGAACTCGCGTGAAATCGTCGACTTTTCCACGCCCATCTTAATGGGCAATCCGAGTTTGATTCTAGCCAGATAGTCCATTAGAGATTCTTCGGGGCAAGTATTGCCATCATTTCAGACCTTACACGCATTAGCCCAGAGCCCCTTCAAACCAAGCTCATCGTTGTCGACTCACTGCCAAATTTAGGTGGTCGCTTGCCCTGATCTTTGTGCCAGAACGCCCCTACTGTAAATACTTTGTGATGCAAGGTGGCAAGGGTAGGCTGTACCGGGCCTTGCAACAAGGCTTGCCGAAACAAACTCATCGGGTTGGATAACAGTATGGGAAAGACCAATGACGCTTCGGCCGCATAAAATCATTAAAATGAAGCTGTCCAAACCAAAATCTGCTTTAAGGTTCTTGATACGATTTTCGCAATCCACTCGCCCCCGATAAGAACGCCATATCTCCAGCGCCGGCAAACTTAGTATTGTGACCATCGCATTACATTGTCAGCATGGAACCTGGCAATGGATTTCACGAATCTCCAGTCTACGCTCAACACTTCACCAAGTGACCTGCTCGGCAATGGTAAGTTGCAAACCATGCGTAAGCTTGGCGCTGATGGTGTAGTCGATGTGGCAACTTTGCTGGAAGGTGAGCATGGTATCATCATAAAAGCCGCTGTCAGCAGGTAATAATAGTCCAACGTTGTTGCTTTCCAGCTGGAAAATGGTTGATTTCAGAAACTGTAGAGCATTGTTGATGCTGTTACTGTTAATTGGACGTAACCAGAAGTTGGTTATCATGCGGCATTCGGCTGTGAATGCGTGAAGTAGGCGGTGCGATAATCGCCCCGGTTTGGCTGCGTTGACAACCTTTGGCGCCGTCCTCTGGGGTGCCATAGTGCATATCACTGTGGAGTCCATGTCCAGCATAACCCGATCGAACCGGATGTGGTCAAATATTCAACGATAGATTTGGGCTTGCACGTTCGCGAAGCGCGTCTTATCAAATTTGGCGCACAATCGCTCAATGGTCTTGTGACCCGCTACATATTTCCTCCCAAACAGACACATTAGGGTCTTATCGAAACTGGTGGTTTCAGCATGGGTAAAGCGATTACCACCACTCCAGATGCTGACAATAAACTAGATCGGTGGAGAGCCACGGTTTAACCCGGGTTGCGGCAAATTCCAGCTTTGAGCAGCCGCATGCACTTGATGGGCGTCTACCCTATGCATTCACCTCTCGATTGCTGAAGCGCATTTTAAAGTCAAAGTCAGTCGCCATCTATCATCTCGTTTGCCGCTTCTTATGCCACTTCATTAATTGCCTGACAGTTTCGTTTTCTATTGGTACCCATTAGAAAAAGTGTGCAAAGTTAGCCCGCCCGCACGTTGAAACATAGCTGATTTAGCGCTAAGGGACAATGTGGGTCCAAACCAGCCTGTTCCAATTCGTAAATCTGATATTGTTGACCGCTGGCGAGCTACTCATGTTTATTCATCTGTAATCATTTTACTTGGTCGTTTAATTGGCTCGTATTAACGTAGTTCACCAACTGAGTTCAATTACAAAAGTTGTTTTTCAGAGTTGAATCCACTTGTTCTAAAGTATTATTCTAGTTTTTTCGGTCTAGGTCGCGTACCAATCTTGACTTGCACCCCTACCTCACGCTGATTGCGCAACAGCTTGAATGCGACAATCTTGCCAGGCGGTAAACTGGAAATGGTTTCCAGCATAGAGCTGGAATCGGTTAATAGCTGATTATTATCTACCATTGTCAGAATGTCACCAGCATGCACCCCAGCTTTGTCCGCTGGGCTTCCACGCACCACTTCCGAAATTAAGACCCCTTGTATATTGCCAAGCTTAAACGATTCAGCTAGTTCTGGCGTGAGTTCCTGCACTGCTACACCGACCCAGCCGCGTGTCACCGAACCGCTTTGGATGATCTGTTCCATAACTTTTTTTGCCGTACTGACAGGAATAGCGAAACCGATACCGAGTGAACCACCATTGGGTGAGTAAATCGCACTATTAATGCCGATCAGGTTGCCATTTACATCTACCAGCGCGCCACCTGAGTTGCCTGGATTAATTGCTGCGTCAGTCTGGATAAAGTTTTCGAATGTGTTTAGCCCGAGGTGATTGCGTTTCACTGCACTGACAATGCCCATTGTTACCGTTTGACCCACGCCGAACGGGTTGCCGATGGCCAACACGATATCACCAACTTGAGCTTGATCAGGACGGCCAAAGGAGATTGCCGGGAGAGCGCCATGCAAGTCGACCTTGATAACGGCAAGATCAGTTTCTGGATCGGTGCCAATTATGCGTCCTTTGGCCTTGCGCCCATCGGACAGTGCTACTTCGATCTGGTCAGCAGCTTCAACTACATGATGGTTGGTAAGGATATAACCGTCATGGCTGATTATGACGCCAGAGCCTAAGTTAGAACCACGTTGAGGAGAATTATCGAACTCTTCACCAAAAAAGAATCGGAAGCGTGGATCATCCATGAATGGATGCATTGGTTTCTTTATTTCGGTGCTGGTGAAAATATTAACCACAGTGGGCATGACTTTGCGTGCTGCAGCGCTGAAGCCTGTACTAGGAAATTGGCTGGTGCTGGTGTTAACACTTTCACGCAATGTGACGATGTCGCTTCGCGTACCGGAGGATATTAGATCGGGTTTCAGGGTGTTAATAACAAAGAATACAGCCAGCCCGAAAGTGGTGACTTGTGCGAATAAAAGCCAGAGTTTACGCATGATATGACTATTTAATATTTTATATATATTTATTTAGTTAAGGAAGCGCTGAATAGCTCACCCCGCCAGAGAAGCCTGGGTGAACTTTGTGGCATTGGTCAAAGAATTGACCTGCCAATTCTCTGTAGCGCGCTTCGCGATGACAAAACAAGTTCTTCACAGCATGGAAGGGATGAACGACTTGGGCACGAATGTTGGCTTTGGTTTGGTCACTCTTCTCCAGCAGTTCGCACTCTGTTGTGTTTGGTAGTGCCTTGTATTTTCCCGCTCGTATCGCGACACGCCAGCTCACCGGTAGCTCTAGGTTCTTTTCTTGCTTCCCGTCCTTGTTATTGGTCGACGGGGCCGCTGCGATCAGTGTGGCATCGACGATAGTGTCTATCAGAAGAAACAGGCCCTTCTCGGCGAAATGAGCGTTGATTTTATTGAAGACTGATTGGGTCAGTTGATGTGTTTCCAGCAAATGGCGGAAATTGAAGCGTGTGGTGGCATCCTGTGCTGCCTCGCACCTCAGATCGATACCGATAAAGCGGGGGATAGCCTGATTGTCGAAAAGCGCAACTTCTACCCCTTCATCAGACAACCCAAAGCACTGCTGTGCGACATACATGCGCAGCATCAGAACCAAGTCAATGGGCGTCGACCACGACCGCCGTTGCTGGGGTAATATGGCGCAATCGCTGTTTCCAATTCAACCCATGGCATGATTGCTTCAATTTCGCTCAGAAATCGATCCCGGTGTGTCTGCTTTTTCTTGGCAGAGTATTTCAGTTCAGAGAAACTCGTTTGCATCATTTCCTCCCGTTGAAATCAGTACAGTGACATTCTCTCAGATTGACGTATTAATCCATTCAGTGCGCGGAAATAAAGTAGTGTTATCCTAACTCGAAAATTCATAAAGTCGTGCGATTATCTATTGTAATTTATATGCACTAAAGTGCTTATAATAAAATAAATCACATCCTGCATGCCTCATCCAATGGAGCAAATTTTGCAGAGCGAATAAAAAAGTGAATTCATGTAAGCAATTGAAAGGTTTGGTATAATTGTCAATTAAAAAATTGATATTGTACTGCCACTGCTCAAGCTAAAGTGAGATTGGTTTTTAGGGCACCTCTAAAAATTTAACATTTCTGATGAACGGAGCGCGTCACATTTCGTGACGATAAATTTTCACGCAACAAGACGATTGTTTCTCGGATTGTCTTAATTTTCAACGTTGTTTCACGTCTTTCCCCTCGCTTAAGCTTACAGCAGGCGCAATAACCCTGTCGAAGTTCCAATGTTTTTTGCGAATCAGAAACACCACTCGCTTGATGTTGTAAGTCAGGTTCAACAAACCAATCTGAACTTGCGCTCGTGCGGATCCAAT
>JBDSEJ010000123.1:0-18425 GCA_039920105.1 Candidatus Nitrotoga sp.
ACCAAAATTGCCGCAGCCGCAACATGCGCCAACAAGCGTTTTCGTACTGGCAGACCGCGCAGGTCATCTAGCAAAGAAACAGCGAACAGTAAGATCATGGGCAACACCACCCACCAAGCTAATGACAGTATCATCAATGCCCAGGCTGACAGAAGGCCCGCCATTAACCCCACCCCACCAATGCGGGGAATCGGCTCCTCATGCAATGAGCGCTCATTGGGAATATCTTGAATTTTTTTACCGGTTTTACTGAATGCGAGAATAGTAATCACCAACATAGTGATTAGAGCTGCAATCAAGGGGGAGAAATGCGACATAGGGACTTTACTCTATAACAAAATTGATTATTTCCGCGCATTTCACTTTCATGCGAGTTGGTTACTGTATGGAAAACTACTTAAGGGCATTTCTAAAAATACAATTGTCGTCACAATACGGTGTTACTCAAAATTATCGCTTGCATATCAACTATACGCAGCGCTCAATTTTTTTACTCATACTTAGTCTTGCTTATATACTCGAATTTTTAGAGGTGCCATTAACAAATCCTCGACTAACTTGGTATGCTTTGATTCAAAAATGATTGCAGTATGAATTTCATATTCATTAGCCCTTCTTTCCTAAGCGTCGGTGCGATTCTGCAGTAACTTGCAGCCCATGTTGCAACGTATAGGGAGGAACCCAATTTAAATCATGACGGATTTTACCACTATCGACTTGTAACGAGCTAAGTAACCGTTCGATTTGATTAGTTTGGCCGGTTAGTTTTCCCAATACACGTAACCAGTTAGGCGGGACTGGAAAAAAGTGGGCAGGACATTCCATCGCATTGCCTATTTGACGCAACAAATCCGGGGTAGATATATCCTCACCGTCATTTACTAAATATGTCTGGCCTGCCGCGACAGGGTGGGTTGAACAGGCTATCAAGGCATCCACCAAGTTACCAAGATAAATTAGACTGCGAAGGTTTTGCACTAAAGAAAATGGCAAAGGAATGCGTTTGGAAGCCACTGTCAGCAATTGTGCAAAGTTGCCTTTCACCCCCGGACCATAAACCAATGGAGGTCGCACAATAACAATTTCCAAGCCGGTTTCTTGGGCAATGCGCCACAAAGCTTGTTCAGCTTGCCACTTAGAGACACTGTAAAAATCTTGTGGACTGGGTTCATCTAACTCTGTAAATGACTGAGTAGCGCTGGTCTGCTCGCCATTCACCTTGATCGAACTAACATAGACGAGCCTCTTCACCCCGGAACAGGCAGCCTGCCAAGCAAGATTTGAAGTGCCGTGCAGGTTAATCTTGAGAAACTCCGCTAATGGATCCGTGGCGCTCTCGCGCATTACATGAACTCGTGCGGCGAGGTGAATTACCACATCCACATCGCGTAATGCTTCAATCCAATTCGTCTCACCATCGATTGCGTCGATGATTATGACTTCGGTGTTTTCGACCTGCGAATTTCCTGAACGCACTGCCACACGTACCGACTGACCTCGCCGAAGCAATTCAGCAGAGAGTGCTTTACCGACAAAGCCGCCAGCCCCGGAAATCATAAATTTCATGACGATAACCAACAATTAAGCATGATTAAGTTGGTAAATTTTCATTGTGCTATCGTATGTCTATTCATGGGGATTTTTCTGTCATACGCAACCAAAGTACTTTTATAAACAACGATGAACAAAAAAAACGCATCATGCTCTGAAGATGCCAATTCAAATACTTGAAACTGTGATGGCTACTTCTGCGTGCAAGATGAATTACCTTGGCTTCAGGGCACATGGCCACCTCATAACCCTTCAGCCTCAGCCTGGCGCACAAATCCACGTCTTCGTAATACAGAAAATATCGCTGATCAAATCCACCTAATTTTTTGAATACGTCACGCGGAAATAACATGAACATCCCGCCCACCCAATCAGGAAAGATCCGAGTAACTGTTACAGGATAATCGCTGCCTTTACATCCGCCTAACGCCTTGCAAAATATCTTGAGTGGCGTCGGGAAACGACGGGCACTATCTTCTATAGTTCCGCTCGTACTCAATACAAGCGGCGCTGCCACGCCAACTTTTGAATCCTGCAGACACGCAAGCAAAGCCTTAAATGGATTCTCATTTAGTCGGACATCTGGATTCATTACACAGAAAAATCTTCCCGCTGCATATGTAAATGCTTGATTGTGGTTAGTCGAGAATCCCATAGGGATTGGGTTTCGAATAACCTTTATTGGAAATGAAAAGTTATCTAATGTGAACGGTAGTGTCTCATTTAAGTTAATTGTGAGAATCAGTTCAATCAATAAATCCGAGCAATGGCAGTTGATATCTTGCAGTAGACATTCAATCAAGTGAATTTGTGCATGGCTGACAATAGAAATTGAAATATCCGGCGATTGTTCTATGCCTATTGATGCCATCAAGAATGTTGAACCTGAGGTACTTGAGTAACTTGCCTTGCCATTAGGCTTTTATCCATAAATTCTATTTCGCCGGTTGGTAGCGATAATCACAAATACCCTTTGGAAAGAAAATAAAATTAATCAAGGCTATCAACTCCCGGCAGAATAAAATGTAAGCGCTCACTGAGCTTAGATTCGATTAATAAATATGATTAACCGCAAGATCAAATTATCAAACCATTTTTGCCGCCATATTTCTTTGGATAAAACTAACTGAGCACGACACCATAACGATGATTTTGCCGCGATGAATTTATTCAGAACTAACCTTTGAGATAACGGGATGCCATTTTCAAACATATTTAAAAAAACAGAAGCTTGCAGCCAAGCTTGCAACCAAAGAAATCCTCTTCCGTCGTAAATAAATCTATGCAGTTTGCTTTTTAATTCATCAAACATATTCACGGTTACACCAATAGTGTTATTTCCATGCTGTCGATATTTAATATTGGCGTTATTATCAAAAACAATTTCGCCAAAACAAGATAGAACTAAATAACACCACCAATCATGCATTAACACTTTTCTTGGAAGGTGCTTGCAAATAAGTTCCATTGCTTTTCGATTAAGTACCATCGTACAACCGGTAGCAATATTTTCAACTAGGGCATTGCCAAAGCCAACTTTTCTTGGTGTATTGGTAAATCCAATATGGTTTAACTTTTCATCTACAATTTCTAATCTGGAGCAAAATAATGCCGGGCGGTTGTCGGCGACAACTAACAAGGCTGAAATCGCGTGCGCAATTTTATGAGGATGCCAAACATCATCTTGATCACAAAAAGCAACGTACCCTGTATCAGTTAACGCAGCATTAAGCAGTAACTCAAAGAAACTCAGGGCAGGGCCCAAATTTTTATGCCCTTTTAATATATCTATACGCCCACTTAATTGCTCATTTTCTAAGATGCTTCTTGTTGAGTCTGACGATCCATCATCCCTCACCAAAATCCTAATGTTGGGATAGGTTTGTTCATACAGCGAATTTAGCTGTTGCTGAAGAAACTTGCTTCCATTGTATGTGGATAGTAGTACTGTGACTTTATTTTGCTTGGATACCTCTGGCGTCATCGTTTAGCTCCATCATTGACTAATCTATCCGCTTCATTATGGGCTCTCCATAGATGTGCCCCGGTATCTTCTATCTCTATTAATTCCTGTATGGAACCTCTAAAATTCGTCATATTTAGCTTTAAAGGCGTCTAGTTATTTTGTTTGTCCAGATTTGACCTACGTATGAATGACGAAATCAGGGTTTTTTATGTCCCCTAGTTTAATTATTACACTGCCACATTTGACCTCAAAGGGACTCAGGTATACTTACATTTTAAAAATCTCAATGTTAGGGAGCGGAAACACTAAGTTTACCCCTCTATATTTACCGTTTTCTTGGAAGAATTTTCTAAAGTGCCATGGCAATACGATCAGATAATCCGGTTTTTGCGATAGTAGCTCTGCCTCAGGAATGATAGGGATCCATGTGCCTGGGGTGTAGCAGTCATATTTTTCCGGGTTAACCTCGCCAACTAACGAAATATCTTTTTCTGTCACTCCGCAGTATTGCAACAGTACATTTCCCTTTGTAGATGCACCGAGTGCTGTGACAGTTTTATTTTCGGCATGAGCTGTTTTGATGAAAGCCAGTAAGTCGCACTTGGATTTAGCTACACGTTCCGCAAATTTTTGATAAGGCACAAGCGTATCTAGCCCATTTTCATGTTCGCGATCGAGAATTTTTTTCACCAATGATGTTGGCGTTAAATCGCCATGCGATTTCGATACCGTGATAGAGAAGCTGCCCCCATTCACTTCATTGAACTCCACATCAATAATCTTGAAGCCCACTCTGTCAGCCATCCATTTGATCTGGCGCAGAGCGTAAAACTCAACATGCTCATGACAAACTGTGTCATATGAATTCATTTCGAGCATAGTCGGCATATAGCTTTGTTCAAATACCCAGACTCCATCATCGGCCAGTATGTCATGCACTTGTTGCATAAAATCCGTCGGGTCTTCCAGATCTTAGAACATTGAAAATGAAGTTACGACTTTGGCTTTTCGCTTTGGGAAATGTTCTTTGACTAAAGCTGAAGAAAAAAAACTTGGGATTAGTTGAACGTGCGGTGGGTAATAGCTGTGGAATTTAATTCCCGTCGGGTCAATGCCTACCAGATCCGCCCCAGTAAATGGATACGCCTTCAACGTAGTGCCATCGTTACTGCCAATATCAATAACAAGATCGCCTTTGTGCAGCTCAACCTGCTCAAGGATTTTTTTCACCTTATCGTTGAGGTGGGCTACCATGCTGGCATTTAGACCGGAACGATAGCCATAGTTCTCGCCATACATCTCATCAGAACTATAGGAATGCTCAAGCTGCAATAGCCCACAGATATCATTTCCCCCCATGCATTTCACTAGACGCAGTGGACAAGTCGTTAATCCTGAATTTCTCTCGCGCGGGAATATCCCGGTCAGCATTTGCATTCCCAGATCGAGTACACTCTCCAGATGCTTATTGCCACAAATTCTGCATTTTTCAATTTTTGTGAACACTATCTTATCCCTATCCTTTTGCGCGATTCTGCTCAATGAGCATACGCAAATCAGTATCCACCATCATGCTTACCATTTCGTGAAATCCTACCTCAGGTATCCAGCCAAGTTGATTTCTCAACTTCTTGGAGTTTCCCACTAACTGCACTGACTCAATGGGACGATATGAAGCAGAATCCTCTCGGACATAGTCGCGGTAATCCAAATTGAAATGTCCAAAGGCGATTTCACACAGCTCGCGAACCGAATGCGTTTCACCTGTGGAAACCACATAATCATCCGCGTCCGGGTGCTGTAACATCAGCCACAATGCGCGCACAAAATCTCCAGCAAAGCCCCAGTCACGACGCGCATCAAGATTCCCCAGGCAAAGCTCATTCACAAGTCCCAGCTTAATCTTCGACACTTCGAGTGTGATTTTTCTTGTTACAAAACCTAATCCACGGCGCGGACTCTCGTGATTGAACAGAATTGCAGAGCAGCTAAATAACCCGTAGTGCTGGCGGTAAATCTGGATCATCGAATGGGCATAAAGTTTTGCCGCACCATATGGAGTGCGGGGTCGAAATGGCGTAGCTTCAGATTGAGGGCTTTCGAGTGCATTGCCAAACATTTCACTGCTCGATGCCTGGCAGAAACGGATATTAGTATCCACTGTGCGAATGGCATCCAAAATACGAGTAACCGCAAGCCCATTCACCTCTCCAATATCGACAGCATTATTGAACATTCCTGCTCCCGAAGTGTAGGCCGCTAAGTTATAGATCTCCGCTATGCGATATTCAGCTAATATTTCTGTGACTCGACATTGATCTAACATATCCCATACGACCAATTCAACATGCTGTATCAATGCTATAGGGAGCGACTCTTTTGCATTTTGGATATCTCTAACTGCACCAACGACACGATAGCCTTTGGTAAGCAACAACTCCGCCAGGTACGAGCCATCTTGACCAGTTATACCGGTGATTAAGGCCGTTTTCATAGTATATGTCAGAGAAATCGGGCCAAGAAACGGCTGGCCCAAGTAGCATGCCGACTACGTGAAAGATCATACAATCCTGAACGGGCTTTTCTATTCACGCAAACACAGTAAAGACTGGCAAGGAAATTTGCAATGGCGCCAGGGAACATTGCAATTGCCATATACACCCCGCGAGATAGGCCCTTTGTCCGTACTGCTATAAAATGGCTATACTCGGACATAGTATAGCCCCCGGTAGCTCTATATAAAATGAGTTTTTTAATTAGCCTCCATGGCTCTTTAGAGCATACAGCAGACTTGGATTGATCTGAGAAGTCGGGAAACGACCAAATCAATCGAGGCCATTTGAACATCCAAATTTCAAAACCTCGCGATGTCCACATTGCATTGCCATAACGTATAATTATTAACGGATCCGCAATAACCTTGACTCTATTTATCGGCGGATGCTGAAAGATGACGCCGACATGAATGAACAATGTTCCGTAAAAAGACGAACGGTCTCGCTCTAGCCATAAATTACGTTTAATGACGACGCCACCGATAAATGAAAGATAATTCCCCACTTCGGAAAAAAACTTTTCTCCATCCTTAATTGCATATTCCCTGTCACTAGCAAACTTGAGAAAACGAGTTTTAAGCACTTTTGAAAAGTCAATATTTCTTATTTCTGAATTTACAACAACGAGGTCATATACTCCATTGATAGATTCAAGAACACGAGAAATAGCCAAGGGACACAATAAGTCGTCATCGGTCATCAGCCAGCAGTATTCTCCCCTTGCATAGCCAACAGCCTTGTCATAATCACCATCTACACCCGAATTTGCTTGCTCACGGATATAACGAATTTCAGGATAGCGCAACAAATACTGCGCCATAACTTCAGGAGTGTTATCCGGTGATGCTCCATCCACAATAACAAGCTCAACACCAGGCACCATCTGACCAAGGATGGAGTCCAGAGTCTCACCAATAAATTTCCCTCTATTGTAAGTTGCAATGCAGATGGATAGTTTTGGAAGTTCCATTATGTCGTTAGGATGTTTAGTTTTACTGGTCATGCTCTTTTAGTCTTCCAGTAGAAGACTCTCATATAACGCACGATGTTTGTCCGCAATTTGCCGCCATTCATCCCTGTCAATATCTGCATGATGTTCCCGCCTCATTCCCGCATAAATAGCGAGAGCCGATCTCATCTCTTGAACGTCATTCACTTTTGCGAAGTACACATTACGTTTTTTGTCATAACCATTTTGGGTGATCGATGTAGTTATTACAAACGCTCCATTCAATACCGCTCCATGGATCGAGGTATTCCATTCACCGCCACCAGTCCGAAAAGGCAGAATTACTGCATCCGCAACTGTCAGCAATGCTGCCACATCAGCGGCAGGAAGAAAACCGGTGATGATTACCTTTCCTAGCCATGATTTAGCCGAAGCGAGCCTCATAATTTCGTGCCGATAAACCCCTTCTCCAGCAATTTCTCCTGCTATCACAATTTGGTCTGAAGCAGGATCGGCAATTTCAAATAACAGCTCAACGCCCTTGTGGGGATATACGAAACCAAAGAAAACAACCAGCCGTTTCTGTTTTTTCAGATACTTTTTCTTTAATGCATCCTTTTCCCGCTCGTCTAGATCAACCCGAGGAATAGCCGATGCATTAGGTATAAGTACAGTCTTTTTTTTCCATAAAGCCCAACGGAGATGTGGATGCAAATTCTTCTCATATTGTGAGCGAACAAACACCAATCCTCCCGGTACAATTGATTTTAAAAAAAGCTTCGGTGCATTTCGCCTGCCGTATCCTTCGTGCCATGTCTGCACAACCTTTTTTCCCATCAAGAAGGAAATGATCGGCAACACCCAAGGCAATAAACCTTTGCCATAACCTTGAGTTGGATATTGAACATGCACAATATCTGGCGACCAATGCCAGATGATTTTTATAATCTTAAGTGCTTCAGAAAGGCTCCAACTCTCTGTGACAGGAAAAATTTCGATCCCATCCGTCTTACCCATTTCCCCACCAGTAATACTTGTAAGTACACCAACATGAATTTTCGGATCAACAGCGAGTGCTTCCGCCAAATTATAGCTGTAATCGCCAACACCACATCTCATTGGCGGGAAAGAGCCTGTGACTAGGAGCACACGCATGTTCAGGCCGACTTTGTTAGCACCAACCATCCAAAGGTGTATTGCTTCCCGGCACAATCAATCGGTTTATCTTTACCCCCATACATCATCTCACCGACAGGATATAAGCCGTAATTTGCTGCTTCGGTGACGAAATTTATTATTTCATCCTTTGAAAAAATTTTCCAATCCATGCCGAAAAATTTTTTACCAGTCGTATCTATTTTCTCTGGCCAATAGTCGAACGACGCAATGAAATAACCACCCTGGATTAAAAGACGCGACATTTCTTTCAACAACGATTGCCCATCAAAACCATGCTCAATAACCGAAATCGATGTAATCGCCTGGAATGAGGCATCTTCAAATTTTGTGTGCATGAAATCGGTAATTTCATAATGGATATCATTTTGATATGGCATTTTCTGCAAATCAGGATTTAGATCTGCACCTGTTAAATTTGAATAACCTAGTTTGTGTAGTGCAATGATGACTTCCGATGCATAGCACCCAATATCAAGTATCGGCTCAATTTTTTTTACATGGCTCTCAAGGAAATTCACGGTGGCGAGTACATCCCAACTCTTCACCATATCTCCCATCGACACACCGCGCACCAGCCCAAACTTTCTCAATAGAGATCGCAAGGGTGATTCGACAAGTGATGCCCCCTTGTTTACCAGCACTTGACGCGCATTTCTTATTTGCAATTTATTTTGCAAAACTTCCATAGTCATCGCAATCTCTTTCTAAGTGTTCTATAAACTTTTGCCTTAAACATGGGGTATTTTCTCATCAGAAAAAAAGTTGTTTTGCAAAGCGAATCTTAAATGTGGTGAAAATAATATAACTGATAAAAAAGCAACAAGTACTAATCCACTCCCGATAAATAATTCCACGTAATAGGAATATCCCCACTCGCGAACTTCACCTCCCACAATCCCGACAACTAATAGTGATAAAAGAAGTGGTATTCCAACGTCAAATAATAACCACTTCAAACCAATCCCTCTCAATAACGTCTTGTGCGTGAGCCATGTACCAACTAATAGATATATACCACTCGATAATGCCCACGCGGTAGCTCCAGCAATAACCCCGAACTGCATGGCTAACAAAATGGTCATAGGGATCATAATGATTACTAAAATAACGTTGATCATAAGTGGCAAACGCGTCATGCCAAAAGCTAATTGCAAAGCATAAGGGAAATGCATAGCTCCATTCAGAGCGGTACCGATCAAGAATAGTGAAACTATTGGGGCCACGCTGGATGCAAATACCGGATTTCCGGTCCACAAAGAAAGTATTTCTTCAGCAAAAACAGCAATAGCCGTTGCTATTGGAAATAGAGCGGCTAAAAGCAAACGAGTCCCTGACCGATAGAGTTCAATCAACTTTTCGGTATTTCCAGTAACGACAAGCGCGGACAGACGCGGGTAAATTACATTGAAAGTAGGCGTAAGTAACACATGCAAACCATTTGCTACCACCCCAGCCAGTGCATAACGTCCGAAATCTTCCAAACTAAGTATTCTGCTTAATAATACCTTGTCCAATTGCATCAGGATAATTGCCGAAACGGCAACCCCACTCATGCCTGCAGAAAAACGCCATATTTGTTTCAGCTTATCAACATCGAACCGGATATTTTTCAATCGTCCGATGACCCGCCATGTTGCCCACCGCATCGTTGCCGCATAAACAATACCGACTCCAGCCTGCCAAACAAAGAAAGCCTCAATCGTCGGAGAGATAAATGCGAGCACTGCCACCGCACCCAAGCTCCCAATCGTCACCATGGTCATATTAATACCGCTCGATACTGTTAAGCGTTGCGCGCCTATCAAGGCGCCTTGATATAATCCAATCGGCCAGCGGCAGGCAATAACTAGACCCATCAATATTACTGCATATTCAATTGTTTGCTGTGGAAGATGTTTGGATTGTAGCCAGTGTTCCGTTATCAATGGAGCCAATGACACAATCAACAAAAAAATTATTCCAGCCATACTCCAATAGACAATGGCAAGTGTGTGTAGCAGTCTCCCCGCCTCCTGTAAATTCCCCGATGCCGAATAACGTGCGACCTCGCGGTTAATCGTTGGAGATAGTCCCATATCAAGCAGGGAAAATAATGCCTGCGTTGTTACAAAAAAACCGATTAAGCCATAGGCTTCTATTCCGAGGTATTTGAGATAGTATGGAATTACTGCCAAGCTGATCAGTGCCGACCAGATCGAATTTGCTAATCCTGCAAGTAGGTTTCCACTTAGCCTCATGCTGGGAAATTATCTAGAGTTGAGTCGCTGGAACGACCGTTGCGTCGTGTAGCTGGCAATCCATGGGGGCTCACAATGCAATTCTTGGATTCAAGGGCGCAGCAAGGCAGCAAAGATGTTGAGTTCAAGACCAAAGGCACGTGACGATGTTCGCGAATGCAGGTTTTTTTATATTTATTGCTTTTTTTATTGACTGCATATTTAAAGTCAATCCTCATTAAATTAACGGCCAATGGGAAAGTATTCCAGTCCGAATGCACTTATCGTAGCCGTCTCATACAAGTTACGGCCATCGAAGATTAGTGGATTTTTTAGCTGGGTTTGGATTGCTGCGAAGTCTGGATTGCAGAATTCCTTCCACTCAGTGACGATAACCAATGCATCCGCATCATTACAGGCTATAAGGGGATCGTCTGCATAAGTAATTCTCGGATCATTGCCATAGATTCGTCTTGCCTCCGGCATGGCTACCGGGTCATAGGCTGTAACGGTGGCGCCTGCCTCTAATAAATCTGAAATCAACTTGCGACTTGGGGCGTCGCGCATGTCATCGGTATTGGGTTTGAAAGCAAGGCCCCAAATAGCAAAATTTTTTCCAGTGAGATTAGTGCCGAGCCTGGCTTTTATTTTGTTCGTGAGGACTTCTTTTTGTGCATTGTTGACTGTTTCTACTGCACTGAGTAATTTAAGGGTGATGCCGGCGTCGTCGCTGGCAGTTTTAATAAGTGCTTTTACATCTTTGGGGAAACAGGATCCCCCATAACCGCAGCCTGAATAGAGGAAGTGGTATCCGATGCGGGTGTCGGAACCAATGCCTAGTCTTACCATTTCAATGTTGGCGCCGAGTTTCTCTGCTACATTTGCCAGTTCGTTCATGAAGCTAATGCGGGTGGCGAGCATGGCATTGGCAGCGTACTTGGTAAGTTCCGCACTTTTTACATCCATGACAATAATACGGTCATGGTTGCGATTGAATGGGGCGTATAACTCTCGTATCTGTTGGATAGCATGTGCATCATTGCCACCGATGATGATGCGGTCAGGACGCATGAAATCTTCGACCGCAGCGCCTTCTTTAAGGAATTCTGGGTTGGAGACGACGCTATATTTAAGCTTAATACCGCGCTTTTTCAACTCATCAGCGATGACAGCGCTAACCTTGTTGGCGGTGCCAACAGGAACAGAACTTTTGTCTACGAGAATTTTATCTTTGGTCATACGGCTGCCTATGTTTCTGGCCGCTGCCAGAACATATTGCAGGTCGGCGGAGCCGTCTTCATCAGGTGGGGTGCCGACGGCAATGAACTGAATACGGGCATGAGCAACTGCGCGGTCTATGTCTGTGGTAAAGCTGAGACGGCCAGCAGCGACGTTGCGGCGCACTACGTCAATCAAGCCAGGCTCATGGATGGGAATGTCCCCGTTTTCCAGGATGCTTATTTTTGCTGGATCGAGATCGAGACAAAGGACATGGTTGCCAACCTCTGCGAGACATGCGCCACTAACTAGACCTACATAGCCGGTCCCAACTATTGTGACTTTCAAGCATTTCTCCAATATTAAAGTCTGTGTAGAATCGTTTTTACCTTCTGTAAACACAGACGGTTTATCCCATTGTTAAAATCCATGGGCGAAGTTGATTTATTACCTTTGCGTGAACCCTAATATTTTCCAGTGCTTAACTATGCTCATCACTTCGATCGCGGTATTAACAAGGGGATCGTATTGTCAGACTTAAAAAGTGTCGTGGCGTATTATGCTATGCAACATATGACTATATTTAGAATAAAATCGGCCAAATTAGTACCGTTACATACAGTAATGTCCGCAATCAGTGCTGCTTCGTTTATTAAGCAGCTATCATAAAGTCTGATTTTCGCAAGATTTCCACTCCTTTGATATTGGAATGCGGATTATAATTCAAGCAATGCGCCTCAAGAAATGTTTGTCTTCAACCTTTTGAAAGTCAGTATGCTCTATCCCGTAATTTTGTCCGGGGGGTCTGGTACTCGTTTATGGCCCTTGTCTCGTGCTGCATTACCCAAGCAATTTTTGCCGCTAATTTCCGAGCACACATTATTTCAAGAAACATTGCTGCGTCTTAAAGACTTTCCCGGCATAGCCGCGCCATTAGTAATTTGCAACAACGAACATCGGTTCCTTGTTGCCGAACAGTTGCGTGCGATAAACATTGATCCTTTATTGCAGGTGCTCGAGCCAGTAGGTCGCAATACTGCGCCTGCAGTGGCTATAGCTGCGCTCGCCGCACAAGCTAAAGATGCACAGGCAATTTTATTGGTGTTACCTGCAGATCATCTAATTCGGGACATTTCTGGCTTTCATATAGCGATTCAAGCAGCATTCGAGTTGGCGCAGCAAGATAAGTTGGTAACCTTCGGTATTACACCAAATGAACCTGCAACAGGATTCGGTTACATTGAACGCGGTCCAATATTAGGACCCGGTGAGCACAGCTTTGATGTTGCACGATTTGTGGAAAAACCAGATTTAGATACGGCTAAAAAATTTGTGGCTTCAGGTAGGTTTTTTTGGAACAGTGGCATGTTCGTGTTCAAGGCTTCTGTCTACCTGAATGAGTTGCAACGCTACCGCCCGGACATTTATCAAGCTGCACAACAAGCGTGGCAACAGAGCACTCATGATCTGGATTTTTGTCGTTTGGATGAAAATGCTTTTGCCTCCTGCCCATCGGATTCTATCGATTATGCAGTGATGGAAAACACTCAGGCAGCGGCTATGGTGACAGTCGACATCGGTTGGAGCGACATCGGTTCATGGTCATCACTCTATGACGTCAGCACACAAGATGAGCAAGGTAATGCTTTGCGTGGTGATGTATATACCGCAGAAACCACAAATACTTATGTTCGCGCTGAAAGTCGTATGGTGGCAACTATCGGAGTGCAAGATTTGGTCATTGTGGAAACTGCTGATGCAGTCTTGGTGATGCATAAGGACTTTGCTCAGGATGTAAAGCATACCGTTGAATATCTTAAGCAGGCAGAACGCACCGAGCATCTGATTCACCGTCGCGTCTATCGCCCGTGGGGTTATTATGAAGGCATCGATATAGGTGATCGATTCCAGGCTAAACGCATTATGGTGAAACCCGGCGCAAAATTGTCTTTGCAAAAGCACTATCGCCGTGCCGAGCATTGGGTTGTTGTTTCCGGTTATGCAAAAGTTACTCGTGGTGAGGATATCCTGCTGCTACAAGAAGATCAATCCACTTATATTCCTATAGGTATTAAACACCGTTTGGAAAATATCGGCACCGGATTGCTTTATCTGATTGAAGTGCAGTCTGGCTCTTATCTCGGCGAAGATGATATCGTGAGGTATGACGACGATTACAAACGTAGCTAATCCCCCTCTAGTTTTTTGCCCAGTTTCAAGATAGTAATAAATTTTATAACCCCAGTTTTTTGACATACATTCTCGTTTGCCTGATATGTTAAATAACAAAGATTGCTGGACATTGCTCGACATAATGGAAATTTCGAATGAAATTCGGCATGTGAAGCCGCATGAATATCGTTTGCAGCTAATTCCACACTCTTAAGGTTTACCTGCACTTCTTGCTGGCATGCCAAATAAACTCAGGCTGTATGATATTTGCTTAGTTATGTTGAATCCACTTCGGACTTATACTTTTTTTTTGTGGCTTTTGTTGCCATATTTATTTTTCCATCTGCTATGGCGTGCGCGTAAACAGAGTGAATACTTGCAGCATATTGATGAACGTTTCGGGCGTTATTCTGCTCGCAGTGATAAACCGCTAATCTGGTTGCATACCGTATCAGTCGGAGAAACTCATGCCGCGTCCAGCTTGGTTAAACGTTTGCGAGAAAATTACCCGCATCATCAACTGCTGTTAACACACACCACCCCGACTGGCCGCGCAGCTAGTGAAAAGCTGTATGGAAGTGATGTATTGCGAGTTTATTTGCCTTACGATTACCCATTCGCTGTAAAGCGTTTTTTGCTACACTTTCGCCCAAGCATGGGAGTCTTGGTGGAAACTGAAATCTGGTTTAACCTGATCCATAATTGCCACACTATGAAAATTCCCTTGCTGCTGCTTAATGCACGGTTATCCGAGAAATCTGCTGCACGCTATGCACGCTATCCGAATTTGACGCGACTGGGATTGAACGAACTGAGCGCTATTTCTGCGCAGAGCGAAAACGATGCTGCACGTTTAACTGGATTAGGTGCAAGCAATGTATCTGTCATGGGCAATTTGAAATTTGACATTCAGCCACCGTTGACGATGCTGAAATTGGGTGCTCAATTGCGAGCCCAATTTGGCACAGACAGGAAGATTTTTCTGGCAGCAAGCACACAAGCCGGAGAAGAGATGCTACTGCTAACCATGCTTAAGCAAGTAGACATTCCCCATCTGCTAACTGTCATTGTGCCACGCCATCCGCAACGCTTTGATGACGTAGCTGACATGATTACCCAGCAAGGTATTCGCTTTCAGCGCAGAAGTGAGAGCTGTCAGATTGCGCCTGACACCCAAGTGGTATTGGGTGACAGTATGGGAGAGATGTTTGCCTATTATGCCGCCTGTGACCTTGCCTTCATTGGCGGCAGTTTACTGCCATTTGGAGGGCAAAATCTCATTGAGGCTTGCGCTGTAGGCAAGCCTGTGTTTATCGGCCCACACACATTCAATTTTGAACAGGCCAGCCAGCTCGCTGTTGAATACGGAGCAGCCGTGCGAATAAAGAATTCAGCCGACCTGGTGCAAAATTTACAAAATTTGCTTGCCCATCCTGACCAAATGAAAAAAAATGGCCAGGCAGGACTGCATTTTGTCAGTACCCATCGTGGCGCAACAGACCAAGCGCTGCGACATATAACTCATTTCCTTGATAATCGTTTTCAGTCAGTATCGTAAAATAAATGACATTTCGTTCTTCCAAACTATGAGTAAAATCCTTATTACCGGCGGTGCCGGGTTTATCGGCTCAGCGGTTATTCGCCAACTGATCACTGAAACCGACGCTACAGTCATCAACGTCGATAAGCTGACCTATGCCGGCAATTTACAATCCTTGGCATCAGTAACGGAAAATCCCCGCTATCGCTTTGAACATGTTGATATTTGTGATGCGGCTAAAGTAGCGAGTTTGTTACATAAACATCAGCCGGATGCGGTAATGCATTTGGCTGCGGAATCCCATGTTGATCGATCTATCACTGGCCCAGCAGCCTTTATAGAAACCAATATTATCGGCACGTACACCCTCCTGAAAGTAACACGGGAATACTGGAGCACGCTTTCTGCAGAACGCAAGCGCAATTTTCGTTTCCACCATGTTTCCACAGATGAGGTCTATGGCAGCCTTGGTGAAACCGGTTTTTTTACCGAGGATACTGCTTACCAGCCAAACTCGCCATACTCGGCAAGCAAAGCGTCTTCGGATCATCTTGTGCGTGCTTGGTATCATACTTACGGATTGCCCGTGGTCACCACCAATTGCTCCAATAATTATGGTCCCTATCATTTCCCGGAAAAGCTAATCCCGTTGGTTATACTGAATGCGTGCAATGGTAAGCCGCTACCCATTTACGGCAAGGGTGACAACATCCGCGACTGGTTGTATGTGGATGATCATGCGCGTGCTTTGCGGCTGGTGCTAGAGCGAGGCCGAGTGGGGGAAACCTACAATATCGGTGGTTGGAATGAAAAATCCAATCTGGAAGTGGTTCATGCCACATGCGCTATTCTTGATGAGCTCCGCCCTCAAAGTATGCCGTATGCATCCCTGATTACTTACGTACAAGACAGGCCCGGACATGACCATCGCTACGCGATTGATGCCGGTAAAATCGCCCATGAACTGGACTGGAAACCTCTGGAAACGTTTGATACTGGATTGCGCAAAACAGTGGAATGGTATCTGACCAACCCAGATTGGATTGATGCTGTTATTAGTGGAGAATACCAAAATTGGATTCAACAAAATTACGGCGATAGGGAAACATCATGAAAGGCATCATACTTGCAGGCGGCTCCGGCACCCGACTTTACCCGGCTACCCGATCCATCTCCAAGCAATTATTGCCTGTTTATGATAAACCAATGATTTACTATCCGCTGACCACACTTATGTTGGCCGGCATTCAGGATATTTTGATCATCTCCACACCGCAGGACATACCGCGTTTCGAACAATTGTTAGGAGATGGCTCACAGTGGGGGATGAATTTCTCCTTTGCGATACAGCCTTCACCGGATGGGCTCGCTCAAGCTTTTATTATTGGTGAGTCTTTCATTGGGAATGACCCCTGTTCGTTGGTGTTGGGGGATAATATTTTTTACGGTCACGACTTTGAAAAAAGTCTTTCAGCTGCCAGAGCCAAACTGGAGGGCGGAACTGTATTTGCCTACCATGTCAATGATCCAGAGCGGTATGGAGTAGTGGAATTTGACGGTGCAGGGCATGCAATCAGTCTGGAAGAGAAGCCTGTAAGACCCAAGTCCAATTATGCCGTGACAGGTCTTTATTTTTACGACGCCAACGTTGTCGAGATTGCCAAATCCGTTAAGCCTTCTGCACGCGGGGAATTGGAAATTACAACTGTTAATCAGATTTATCTTGATAGCGGGAAACTGGATGTGCAGGTTATGGGGCGTGGGTACGCGTGGTTGGATACTGGTACACATGATTCGTTACTGGAAGCTTCACTGTTTATCCAGACCCTTGAGAAGCGTCAAGGTTTAAAGATTGCTTGCCCGGAAGAGGTTGCATATCGTCGAGGTTACATCACCATGGAGCAAATGGAACGGTTGGCCGAACCACTGGCAAAAAATGGTTATGGCCGATATCTTCTGGACATACTAAATGAGAAAGTTTATTAAATATGCAAGCTATCCCAACTGCAGTGGCCGATCTTTTAATTATCGAACCCAAAGTGTTCGGTGATGCACGTGGTTGTTTTTTCGAGAGTTTCAATCAAAACGTCTTTGACAGTATCACTGGGCTATCCACCAATTTTGTCCAAGATAATCACTCCCGATCTACTCAGCATGTTCTACGTGGGCTGCATTATCAAATCAAACAGCCACAGGGCAAGTTAGTTCGCGTAGTGGCAGGAGAGGTATTCGATGTTGCAGTGGATATACGTAAGTCATCTCCCACCTTCGGCTTATGGGAGGGCGTTATTCTTTCTGCTGAAAACAAACGTATGTTATGGGTGCCAGAAGGATTTGCCCATGGCTTTGTTGTGCTTAGTGAATATGCTGAGTTTTTGTATAAAACAACCAATTATTGGGCGCCTGAATATGAGCGTACCATTTTATGGAACGATCCCGACTTGGCTATTGATTGGCGCCTAGGTCAGAATGCTCCAATTTTGTCCAAGAAGGATCAAGATGGTTCGTTTTTTAGCAAGGCGGAACTATTTCCATAAAATTCATTATTGTGGTCTAGAGCAGTCACTTGACAATAAGTTGACCGCAATCAGGATCGGCAAATGGTTGATTCCAGAATATGTTTTATTTGTAAAAATGAAAAACATCATTTTGATGTCAGGATCAATTTAGCATATTCAACCTCAGGCTGGGCGAAGTTTTCGTCTGACAGATTTTATGCTAAACATCGATATTTCCTAGGTATTATTTAATTTCAAAACTTTTTCTTTACCAAATAAAACTTGTTCACTTCGTTTAATTATGAACAATTATTACATAACATACAATATGTTGAACTGATCTGTCAGTTTTTTTGGTTTGCTTTATAGTTTAATGTTATCTAAGTTAATCAAGTATAATGTCCGATTGTTATAGTAAAAAATCCTCAAATAAGGAAGGCAAATAATGTCTATAAACCGTATTACTTTCTTCCCTGTCGGTAATGGAGATACAACCTTAATCGAAGCGAATGATAAAACGATACTTACTGATATCAATTATCGTTGCGAACGTTACACGGATCGCTTTAGAACGTCTATTG
>JBDSEJ010000124.1:0-2822 GCA_039920105.1 Candidatus Nitrotoga sp.
GAAACCCCAGCAGTGGCTGGCTATGGCGATCGGTGAAACGGCCTAACAACATGATTTGCGAACACAGCCTAAAATTAATAGGTAGCGCAAGAAGGTGTCCACTATCAGCGTAATCTTTGGGGTTACATCTCTAAACGGTTTTTTTTTGCAATTTTCAGCCTCACGCTTTACCCAACCATGATTTATGGAGTAAAGGTGATAAGGTTTAGCCGAAGCTAATTCTTCCAGATGCCACCTCAGAACAGTGTCGTTGAATAAAGCTATATTCCTCTGCTAGCCAAATACGCAGATCCAGTGGCTGAGGTATTTGTATCAAGTCAAAACTCAAGGAAGAGTAGTTTCGTTCATTTCCCCAAAATTGCCCAGTGCATTTCATGCAATGGAACAACCTTTTTTGCAGCGCCCAGCTTAATGGCTTCCTTGGGCATACCGAATACAACACATGTAGCCTCATCTTGCGCCACCGTGGGGGCACCAGCGTCCAGCATTTCTTTCAGGCCACGTGCACCATCGTCGCCCATGCCGGTCATAATGATGCCGGTGGCATTTTTTCCCGCAAACTTAGCCACTGAACGGAAAAGCACATCCACTGACGGGCGATGGCGATTAACCAATGGCCCATCCACCACTTCAACATGATAGTACGCGCCACTGCGCTTAAGAAGCATGTGCTTACCACCTGGAGCAATCAGAGCGAGGCCTGGAATAACGCGATCGTTATTTTTTGCCTCTCTCACTTCTATTTGGCACAGACCGTTAAGGCGTTCGGCAAACAAAGCAGTAAATTTTTCCGGCATATGCTGCACGATAACAATACCGGGGCACACTCGCGGCAGTGCTGTCAGAACAGCTTCCAGAGCCTGTGTACCACCGGTCGACGTGCCAATGGCAACAATACGTTCAGTTGTTTGCGCCATGGAGTGAGCAGTAGCTGCTGAGAGAATAACGTCGGCATTCAGTTTCCCTGGCACTTGTGGTAATGGGGTTGCCGCTCTGACCTGACGCCTGACATTGGCTTGTGCAGCCGCCCTCACCGCGGACACTAGTTCGTTAGATGATTCCTGCAAAAAACTTTTCAACCCGACTTTGGGCTTTGTAATAATTTCAACTGCTCCAGCTGCAAGCGCCTGCATGGTGGTTTCCGCGCCTTTTTCCGTGAGCGTAGAACAAATAACTACCTGTGTGGGGTGTTCGGCCATAATCTTTTTTAGGAAGGTGATGCCGTCCATGCGCGGCATCTCCACGTCCAGCACGATCACATCCGGCCATTCGCGAGTAAGCTTGTCCATGGCAAAAATTGGATCGGATGCTGCGCCAATGACATGAATGTCCGGCTCCTGATCCAATACCGCCTGCAGCACCTGCCGCACTACTGCCGAGTCGTCAACCAATAAGACTTTAATTTTTTTCATTAAGTTATGCTCTTAAATCATATGTGGATTGCACCGGGTTTACGCACCCAGACATAACCGTTATAAATATCAAATACAATCTGCCGATGGCTATTTCCTCCCAAATCTTCAGCTGCAACCACGAATCCGTGTGACGCTACAAGTGAGCGAGCAATGGCTATGTTTTTGCAGGAGATGCTTTTGCATGCATTAATATTATTTTCGCAGCCGTTAGAATCACACGAATTCTTTTTTTTTAATTTCGGAAACATATTGCCTGCACCGAATAGTTTCACGCAATATTCTGAAGGATGTGTCTTTGCAGCGCGAATTTCTTGCGTAAACATTTGCATCGCTTCCTTCGCGTAACGGCCATCCAGAGCAGTCTCCGATGTCTTTTCCCGGGAAGGCAACAAGTAATGACACATGCCACCTATCAGTTTTGTCGGATGCCACATAGTAATAGATACACATGACCCTAGAAGGGTACGCAGACGAGTATTCATATCACCGAAATAAAAATCTCCAGGCTGTAAAAATATCTCAATGACACTCTCGGATTGACTCATGGCTTGCGGTATATAGACGGCGTAACTAATTTCAGCCCATCTGTGATTCCGTTTAGACTTTCAGAATGACTGACAATAAAATAACCATCTTGCTTTAATAAAGGCAACATGCGTGCAACAACCTGGCGTTTTGTATCTGTATCGAAATAGATCATGACATTACGCAGAAAAATAACGTCAAATTCCCCCAACTTCGGCAGCGCTGTATTCAGGTTGATCTGCATGAATTGCACGCGACTGCGTAAGCTTCGCTCAATCATGAAAGTGCCTACTTGTGAGCCCGTGCCCTTCAGACAATGCTTGGAGAGCAGGGGTTGAGGAATATTGTGCGCTCGTTCCATGTCATAGTGACCACCGCGCGCTTTTTCGAGAACACGAGTACTGATGTCAGAAGCGATAATTTCCCAAGGCGTGCGAGGCAAGCCGTCTGCAAGTGTCATCGCGAGACTGTAAGGTTCCTCGCCGGACGAGCTTGCTGCACTCCATAATCGAAATGTTTTACCTGCTGGCACCTTGGGCAAAACCTGCCCTCGCAGAAAATCGAAATGTTTAGGCTCGCGAAAAAAATAGGTCTCGTTGGTGGTAAGTAGATCTAATGCAACCTGCAATTCTGCTGCTTCTGTACTTTGAGTAATCAGCCGGAAATAATCACCATAGCTGGTCAAATCATGATGCTTCAACCGCTTCGACAGGCGACCAGAAACCAACGCTTTCTTTGCAACAGAAAGATTAATTCCGGCGGTACGATGCAGCCATGTACGAAACTGAATAAACTCATCATCTCTTAGAGTTTCGGCATTCATTGATTATTTCACCGTTAATTGAGAATGTTTGATCTGTCAGGGATTTTCGCTACTGCCTT
>JBDSEJ010000125.1:0-3171 GCA_039920105.1 Candidatus Nitrotoga sp.
GCGGGATGGGCGAGACGGCCATCCATGCGCTGGATGATGTCGCTATCCGGAACCTCGATTTCCACCACGAAATCAATACCGATGCCGGCGTCCTTTATTGCTTGGGCTTGTGGAATGGTGCGCGGAAAACCATCCAGCAGAAAGCCATTGGCGCAGTCTGCTTCTTTGATGCGTTCTTTCACCAGGTTGATGATGATATCGTCAGATACCAATCCCCCTGCATCCATTATCTTTTTTGCCGCTCGTCCTAGCGGGGTATCCGCCTTAACCGCCGCGCGCAACATATCTCCGGTTGATATTTGAGGGATATTGAATTTCTCTTTAATCAGGTTGGCTTGGGTGCCTTTACCAGCGCCGGGTGCGCCTAGCAGTATAAGTCTCATGATAGTGCTCCGTTTATTTGGTCGTTGATTATACGCTTGCTGTCAAACAGCTTGCGGGTAGCGTGCAGGTCTTGTTCGGTATCGACTCCACTGGGGGGTACGACTGCGCTAATGGTTACTCCAATCTTGTAACCGTGCCACAGGGCGCGTAGTTGTTCCAGCGCCTCAACTTGTTCGATGGCAGCTGGTGCAAGTTTGCGAAAGGCGCGCAGAAAACCGGCACGGTAGGCGTAGATACCGATGTGGCGTAATACCGTGAGATTTTCCGGTAGCGCTGTGCCAAGGGTGAGCGCATCGCGCGGATAAGGGATAGGCGCGCGGCTGAAATACAGAGCATTGCTTTGTTTGTCCAGCACCACTTTGACGATGTTGGGATTGCGTATAGCCTCTTCATCATGGGTAGGATGGCAGGCGGTGGCGATGGCGCACTCTGGGTGATCGTGCAGGTGTTGTGCTACGGCGCTGATCAGTTGGGGGGGGATGAGGGGTTCGTCGCCCTGTACATTGACTACAATAGTGTCGTCGGACCACTCAAGTTGTTCCACCACCTCGGCAATCCGGTCGGTGCCGCTGGCGTGGTAGGCATGGGTCAGGCAGGCCTTAAAACCATATTCATGTACTGCAGCTATGATGGATTGATGATCGGTGGCAATCCAGATTTGTTGTGCGCCGCTCTGTGCCGATTGCTCGGCAACGCGGACTACCATTGGCTTGCCGGCAATCGGCAATAACGCTTTACCCGGCAGGCGGGTAGAGGCGAAACGTGCCGGAATGACGACATGAAAAGATATCATCGGAGCTATTCGATTTCTTCCGGGGTAAGTTTGCGCGCTTCATCTGCCAGCATCACGGGGATGTCATCCTGTATAGGGAATGCCAGACGATCCGCTTTACAGATTAGTTCATGTTCGGCTTTGCGGTAAACCAGCGGGGATTTGCACAACGGGCAAACCAGGATTTCAAGCAGTTTGGCGTCCATCAGGAGTAACCTTTTCTAAGATTTGTTGGGTGAGCAAGGAGTCCAACTGCGCATCCACACGTAACACCCAGCATTTTTCGTTGGCGAATTCTGTGCATTTTACCGCATCTTTTTCTGTCATGAGTATTGCGTCTGCATCAGTGTAGACCAGATCGGCAGGTGTGAAGTCATGATGGTCGGGGAAAGGGTGGGTTTGTACGTTCAATCCAAGACGGCTCAGATGTGTGAAAAAACGCTGCGGGTGGCCGATTCCGGCAATGGCGTGCAGACGTTGGCCGAAAAAATCGGCAGCTTGAGCAGTGGTATCAGGATTGAGCAGGTTGTAAAAACATTCGCCATATAACTGCATGCTGTGTTGGTCTATTGTGGTCTTGCCCCCGTGGATGACGACGGCATCCACCTGAGTCAGGCGAGAGAGTGGCTCACGCAACGGACCGGCCGGGAGCAGAAATCCATTGCCGAAACGACGTGTACCATCTACTACCGCGATTTCAAAATCACGCTGTAAACGGTAATGTTGCAGGCCATCATCGCTCAGTACGATATCGCATTCAGGATGGGCGTGTAACAGCGAGCGAGCTGCGCCCACGCGGTCGTGTCCGATCCACACAGGACATAACTTGCGTTGAGCCATTAGCACTGCTTCATCACCGACTTCATCAGGACTGCTTGAAGCGTGCACGGCCAGCGGGGATATATTGGTACCTCCGTGGCCACGACTGATGATGCCGGGATGCCAGCCATTGTCGATTAATTGCTGCGCCAGCCATAATGTAAGCGGTGTTTTGCCACTGCCGCCAACGGTAATATTTCCCACAATGATGACAGGTACCGGCAGCTTTACGCTGTTTAAAATGCCATTATGATAAAGCGCACGTCGGGTTGCCGCCAGCATGTGGAATATAACACTGATAGGCAACAGGATAAGGTGCAACGGAGTGGTGCGATACCAGCGTTGCTCTAGCCACTGCATGCCTTTCGCCTTCGTCCGCTATTTTCGGCTGGTGGTGAAGGTAATGCGGCCATAACCAGCGAGACGCGCTGCTTCCATGATGTTAATTACGGCTTGGTGCGGTGCCTTGGCATCGGCGTTGATAACAATGGTCGGATCTTTTTCTTCGCCTGCGGCTGTGCGCAGTAATTGCGACATGCTCTGAACGTTATTGAACGTTGCGGCTGCATTGTTGATGGCGTAGTGCTCTGAGGCATCTACTGATACATTGATTTGTTTTGCTTGTGAAGTCGTTTCATCGCCACTGGCCTGCGGCAGGTTAATCTGCAGTTCGGAGAATTTGGCGTATGAGGTCGATACCATTAGAAAAATTATGATAACCAGAAAGATATCAATCATCGGAATCAGGTTGATTTCTGGTTCCTCACGCATGCGGCCGCGTTGAAAATTCATGGCTTAACCTCGGCGTGCGCCATGAATGATTTCGATCAGCTTAATTGCTTGCTGTTCCATTTCGATAGTCAAGCCAGCTACCTTAGCGCGGAAATGGCGATAGAAAATCATACTGGGGATAGCAACCATCAGGCCGAATGCCGTGTTGTACAAGGCGATTGAGATGCCATGGGCAAGCGCAGCGGGAGCACTGTCTGTGGTGGTTTGTGCGCCGAAAATTTCAATCATGCCCACCATCGTTCCAAATAGACCTAACAGTGGGCTTATTGAAGCGATTGTGCCTAATGTGGTGAGAAAGCGTTCAAGCTCGTGCGCGGCAGCGCGTCCTGCTTCCTCGACAGATTCTTTCATCACTGTAGATGGGCTTTTAATGTTTTTAAGGCCAGCGGCGAAGATACGACCGA
>JBDSEJ010000126.1:0-2118 GCA_039920105.1 Candidatus Nitrotoga sp.
TCGGTATACACGCAAGAACAACTGGATGAGTTTGCATGGAGCTTGAACACACGCCCGAGGAAGTCACTCGGATTTAGATCACCGGTAGAGGTTTACAGCGAGTTGCTGCACAGTATGGAACTCGCTAAAACCGCTACTAAACATTAACTGTTGCAGTTGGTTTTTGAATTCGCCCAGCTATGACCGCAATATTATTTGGATCTAAAATTAGCACGATATTTGGTCCGTGTGGGCGTGTAAATCGGGTTTTGTTTAACTCCCGAACGTAATTGAAAAAATATACCGAGCAAACGTAACAAGGACGACTTATTGATGATTTTCAGATGTTCTGAAAATCATCTTGACAATATCCGCTAAACCAGAGTATAAATGCGACTGGCGTTTGATTCAAAGTTTTTGCGATACTGGTTTTTTCCATGTGCAATCTTCGATTCAAATAGTTTCGCGGGGGGCTTCCCCGTTTTTAGTTAAGGAAGTAATTCACATGGCAACTGGTACAGTAAAATGGTTCAACGACGCAAAGGGATTCGGTTTTGTTACTCCCGATGATGGTAGTGAAGATTTGTTTGCACATTTTTCAGCAATTAACATGAGCGGCTTCAAGTCTCTTCAAGAGGGCCAAAAGGTTACCTTTGAAGTGACTCAAGGTCCTAAGGGTAAGCAAGCATCCAATATTCAGGCTCCTTAATTGGTTCTTGATTAAAAAAGCCCGACATTAAAATGTCGGGCTTTTTTAATTTTTGGAAGGCAACTCCTACAAGTTTACATTTGTAGTGTGCCTTGATGTGTATTGCTAGTAAGATAGTTTATCTGTTTAGCCAAGCAGCACTGCCGTTGTTCCTGATTTAACTTATGAGCTAACCTGCAAGATCCATACTCCCCATGCCACGCTCAATCCCGTCACTTTGCTTGCTAATATGCCCAGACCGCATTCGCATCGGCTGGCATTTAAGTCCACATGCAAACAAGTTGTGTCAACAACAATGCGGTTAAGGAAATGGGTTGCCAAGATAAGATCGGCCTCGCTGTCAAGCGAGTATTGCTTGATGTCATCTATTTTTGAGCCCAGCGCAGTTTCATAGTCGTAATCCAGCGGGAAGGCGTACAGACTTTCACCGTTTTTTTCTTGCCCACGCTGACAGCAAGCTGTAACAGCACATCTCGATTACTTAGTACGACACTCTACGTGCTTCTAAATCCTCGGCCATGCTGCCGGTTAGGGTGGCGATGTCAATTATCAGATCTGGTTTGGCGCGTGTCGACAGCGTGAGTGTGTCAGCTAGTACCATTCGTCCCTCAACATCGGTGTGAATGATTTCGATGGGACCCAAACCAGTAGTGCCGATAGTGGCGAGCAGTTCCACCAACGCCTAGGTGAGCAGATTAACCTGCGCCACCCGCTTCGCCGCCCTGTTTGATTGCCGACCTGCTTACCCGCAAATTGACGTACCCATCGATGCCGCCCGACGCGGCGGCTTCATCAAGGCGGCCGGCGTCGATTGCGCCATCGTCGACACCACCGTCATGCCCAAGGCCATTTGCCCACCCCACCGACAGCTTCCTGTTGGAGAAGAGCCGACAGCATCTGGTGAAGGTGGCTAAGGAACATAGTATGGTCCTGCTCCAGAACTACAACCGCGTTCTGGAGCAGATGGGCATCCTGGCCGATCACAAACAGACGACGGCTTGTCGTGGACAAAGGCTGCCGGGGCGTGCAGATCGAAGGGGGATCATTCTGATATCGGGACAAAAGCGGAGCATCACGAAGGCGCTCAAGGAGATGATCAAGCGGCGCAACGCCATCGAGCTGATGATCGGGCACGTGAAGATGGATGGCCGACTGGCCAGGAACCTGCTCAAGGGTGCACTGGGAGATGCGCTGCACGCGGTGATGTGCGGTGCCGGGCACAGCTTGCGCAAGATCCTGGCGAAGCTGTGGCTACTTTATATGTACTAGCTCAGACCTGATCTGACAGTTACCGAATTTTTAGGGTGTCTGTCAGATTAAATTTGGTTTAAAAATTTTCCATTCCAAAGAAGTTTTCTAGGGAGTAACGTTTCCCCCGGCGTTCTGCCATTCCAAACCTAGCTCTGTTGTATTTTTCCTTATTGTAATCA